>CAXNDE010000034.1:0-10033 GCA_964201135.1 Candidatus Planktophila sp. | reverse complement strand
GTAGATCTTTTGCTTTCACACGTCGTTAGCAGCAATGCATACTCAAAGG
This sequence comes from Candidatus Planktophila sp., assembly GCA_964201135.1. Taxonomy (GTDB): domain Bacteria; phylum Actinomycetota; class Actinomycetes; order Nanopelagicales; family Nanopelagicaceae; genus Planktophila. The sequence goes on along the minus strand of CAXNDE010000034.1, from coordinate 9,984 downwards.
CTGCCGGACTCGGTGATCCTATGGGAAAAGATGTTCCAGCCTTTGACTCTAATGGTTACTCCGGAACCTACAGCGACAACATCGTTGGAAATCCAGTTCTTTCAGCCGATAAGATGACGCTAACACTGCAATTTAAGCAGAAGATTGCCAACTGGGATCTCTATGGTCCAGGACCTTCACCAGTTCATACAATGGTTCTGATCGCCGATGGCGTAAAGGGATTACAGTCAGTTGCAGTCAATGAGAAGGCACGAGATAAGTTCTACGATGCCTATACTTCAAAGAACACTGCTGTACTTAAGGCAATGGGTAAGGTCTTCTCAGAGGCTTACAAGATTACTGAAGTTAATGACACAACAAATAAATTACTATTTGTCGGAAACGGTGGATTCATCGTTGACAGTGCCGTAACAAAGTCCTCTGTAACACTCAAGGTCAACCCTAAGTACAACTCAGGGCCAGCTCTCACCGGCACAATTGACACTGTTATCTTTAAGTTCATCGCAGATGGCACAGCAGCATCACAGGCCTTTGCCAATGGTGAGCTCGATGTGTACTCAGGTCAGCCAACAGCCGATGCGGTCGCAGCTTTGAAGAAGCTCACAAACGCAAACCTCATCGGTGGAATCAACGCCTGCTATGAGCACTGGGATACTCGCGTCGGTAATGCTCCAGGACAAACGGAATACACCGGACTCTTCAAAGGACATGGTGGAAAGGGTGCAGATCTTCGCAGAGCATTCCTTCTAGCAGTTCCTCGAGAAGAGATCAATGAGAAGTTAATCCGTCCAATCAACCCAGTTGCCCCAATCCTTGGCTCAACCTTTATCGCACCTGGGTTTGATGGTTATGATCGCCTGATTGCAAACAATGGAGCTAGCTTCTACCGCGGTACACAGGATGAATTGAATGCAAAGGCATCTCGTTTACTCAAGAAGCACTATCCAAGTGCAAGCCCAAGCAATCCAGTCAAGGTCAACGTCCTTGTTCCTGGAAACAACCCACGTCGTGCAGCTGAGTTCGCACTTGCTAAGGCAAATGCGCTCAAGGTTGGCTTTGATCTTGTGGGAGATGTTCAGGCCTCATGGTCACCAAAGATTCAGCTCTCTGCATACGATGCGCAATTCTTTGCTTACTGCCCATCGGCTGTGACCCAAGCGGGATCAAATGGAAACTTTAAGCTAGGTGGAGGAAATAACCGTAACGGTATTAACCTGCCTGCCTTGGATGCAATTCTTGAGAAGCTACAGCTACCTCTAGAAAATCGCGCTTACATTGGGTATTTAATCCAGGCCGAGCGCATTATTCACGCTGAGGGTCTTACAAGCGGAGTGTTCCTGCATCCTGCAGTAACTGCCGTGAACAAGCTCCTCAAGGGAATTAAGCCTTCACCACTTTCAGATGATGTTGTGTGGAACTGGTGGGAGTGGGGATACTAATAGCTCGGTTTTAAGCTATTAGACCCGCTTATTAAGCGGGACAAGTAATTAGCGGATGGCATCTGGTTGAAAAACCGGGTGCCATCCGCGATATTATGCGCCGTTAGAAAGAGCAGTTATTTAGATCGTAAATTTTATGGAGGAGATTCATGCTTGGTTACATCATGCGCCGCATAGGTGTCTCCATCATGATTTTATTTGGCTCTAGCTTCTTGGTCTACAACCTAGCCGCCTATGCAAGTGATCCCCTGGCTGAGCTTCGCTTGAGCAGCGATGACGGTGCCCGCCAGCAGATAATCGCAGTGACAAGGGATCTTCAGTTGGATATTCCTCCACCCCTGAGATACTTTTTATGGCTCAAGGGTGTTTTAGGCCTCTTTGTAGGCAATCCCGAAATGGGAATGACCCGTGAGGGCTACTCGGTCGAGTCGCAGTTGGCCTATGCAATCCCGGTGACTTTGCGATTGGTTTTTGTTGCAACCTTTACCGCACTTTTGTTTGGCTTGGCCCTTGGAATCATCTCAGCCCTTCGTCAGTACAGCCGTTTTGATTATGGAATGACCTTTTTGGCTTTCTTACTCTACTCTCTGCCGATTTTCTGGGTAGCAGTTTTGCTCAAAGAGTTTATGGCGATTCAATTTAATAATTTCTTAAGCGAACCAAATATTCCCTTCAGATGGATGGTGTTCTTCTCACTCTTTACAGGAGTCTTTTGGAGTTCACTCTTTGGGGGGGAGCGCAACAGATTCTGGAGCGTCTTTGCCGGGGCATTTGCCACTAATTTTGTAGTTCTTTGGGCCATCAATCTGACAGACTGGTATCTAAATCCAGGGTTAGGTCCAATTTTAATTGCGCTTCTTTCATTTGGCCTTGCGATGGCCGTGACATCGATCTCTACTGGAGTCGATAACAAACCCGCTCGTAATGCAGCTCTGACTATGGCTGGCCTGGCCGTTGTTTGCTACTTTCCAGCTCAATTTATCTTCAATAATTTTGGCTCCTATTATGTGATCTTGTTGATGATTGTATTAATTGTCATCACAGGTATTGCAACTTCTAAGATATTTAGCAAGATTGATCGCGGACCAATTGCCAGAACTGCAATTATCACGGGAATCCTCTCTGGTTTCCTAGTACTTGTAGATCGCATTATGCAAAGCTGGGCCGATTACAGTGCAACCGATGCGGTCAATGGTCGACCAGTTCCAACCTATGGACAAAGCAAGGATCAATTAGTTACCGATGATTTTTGGCTCAATAATCTCGATTTAATCATGCACTTGATTTTGCCAACTCTTGCACTGATTCTGATCTCTTTGGCGGGGTGGATTCGCTTCACAAGGGGTGCGCTACTGGAGGTATTAAATCAAGATTACGTTCGAACAGCCCGTGCCAAAGGATTAAATGAGCGCACCGTCATTACCCGGCACGCCTTTCGCAACATGATGCTTCCCCTATCTAGCCTCTTTGTCGGGGAGGTCATTGGCCTCATCGGCGGAGCTGTTATTACTGAGAGAGTCTTTGGCTGGCAGGGGATGGGAACCTTGGGAATCAAAGCTATTAATACCTTTGATTTAAATTTATTAATGGGCGTAAATCTCTTGCTCTCCACTTTGGTAGTGATTGGAAACTTGCTTGCCGATCTTGTCTATGCAGCCCTTGATCCTCGCATTAGATTGAGAAAAAAATCATGAAGATATTTGGTAAAAAGGAGCCGTTAACGGGTGAGATCTTGGCCGGGGGCGAAAGTGCCATCGCAAACAAAGAGACTGAAGGATTAAGCCAGGGTCAGATAGTTCGTCGGCGTTTCTTCCGTCACCGGGCAGCTGTTATCGCACTTGTCATGATTTCTAGCATCGTCGTATTTGTCTTTACCGCACTTGATACAAAGATTGGACCAATACGCATCCCTGGTTGGTGGCGCTGGAGTGTGGAGGATATCCCAGAGCTTCGCTATGAGGATTGTCCTGGGGGAACAGTGGGCTGTCCCACCTTGTCTATACGTCCAGGGGCAGAGTTTGGCCTAGGAACTCATCCATTTGGACAAGATGATATTGGCCGAGATTACTTTGCACTTGTAATGAATGGTGCACGTCGTTCACTAATGATTATGTTTGTCATTGGCGCTGTCTCTGGATTTATTGGTGTTGTCGTGGGTTCAATCTCTGGCTTCTATGGAGGGGCAGTTGACGCAGTCCTGATGCGACTTGTGGACTTCCTTCAAACTGTCCCAACAATCATCATCGCAGCCGTCATTGGCAAAGCCGCTGGCAAGGTGGGACCTCTATATCTAGCATTATTTCTCGGTCTTCTGGGTTGGACGGGATTGGCACGTTTAGTCAGAGCCCAGTTCCTCTCCTTGCGCGAGATGGAGTTTGTAGATGCTGCTCGAGTGGCCGGTGCATCAAATATAAGAATTGCCTTCAAACACATCCTGCCTAACGCAGTAGGTCAGATTATTGTCATCATAACGTTGATTATGGCCGGTGCGATCTTGACCGAGACGGCTCTGTCCTACCTTGGCTTTGGCGTTGTGGCTCCAGATGTTTCACTTGGCCTGCTCATAAGCCAGTTTGAGTCGGCATTTACAACGCGTCCATGGCTATTTTGGTGGCCAGGATTTTTCATCATCTCAATCGCCCTATGTGTGAACTTCATCGGCGATGGTCTGCGCGATGCCTTTGATCCACGCCAGCGCCGTCGCATCACAAAGAAGGATCGACTCCAAGCCAAGGTTCAGACTAAGGCGGGTGTTTAAACTATGAGTAAAGAGAACATTCTCCAAATCTCAGATTTTAATGTTGATTTCTGGGTAGACGGTGCCTGGTATCCGGCCGTCATAGATATGAATTTGGGGTTGGCCGCCGGAAAAGTAACTGCGATAGTGGGTGAGTCTGGTTCTGGTAAGTCAACAACGGCGATGGGTTTAATGTCTCTTCTTGCATCCAACGCCCGTATGAATGGCAGCGTCAAGGTAAAGGGTGAAGAGATGCTTGCTGCAAAGCCATCTGTATTGCAACGCTATCGTGGCCGAGAGGTCGCCTACATTTTTCAAGAGCCAATGACGGCGCTGAACCCCCTCTTTACTATTGGCTATCAGATAGTTGAGACCTTAAGAGCCCACTTTGATATGGGTCCAAAGGAGGCACATACACGTGCCCTTGAGCTCATCAGCCTCGTAGATCTTCCCGATCCAGAGAACTCAATCAATAAGTATCCCCACCAACTCTCAGGTGGTCAGCGCCAACGCGCCATGATCGCCCAGGCCTTGGCCTGTGATCCCGCCCTGCTAGTTGCAGATGAGCCAACTACTGCCCTTGATGTAACAGTGCAAGCCGAGATTTTAGATTTGATGCGTGGACTCAAAGATAAACTTAACTCTGCGATCTTGTTGATTACACATGACATGGGTGTTGTCGCTGATATGGCCGATGAAATCCTAGTTATGAAGGATGGAATTACCGTTGAAAAGGGCACTGCAGATCAGATCTTTAATAAGCCACAGCATCCATACACACAGCAACTTCTTGTTGCAGTTCCAAAGCTGGGCTCTTCAAAAAAGCGTGACATTCCATATAAAGAGAGTGCCAAGCCTGCTCCAGTTTTAAAGATTACCGATGTAACAATCGAGTATCCCAAGCGTGGCCGCCAACCAGCATTTACTGCAGTTAAAAACTTTAACCTTGAAATCTATCCCGGTGAAATCGTTGGCCTGGTTGGAGAATCTGGCTCTGGAAAGACAACTGTGGGCCGTGCAGCTATTGGATTACTACCTGTTAAATCGGGAAGCATTCAAATCGTTGGAAATGAAATTGCGGGTGCAACTCAAAAGGAGCTTTTCAAAATTCGTCGCCACACCGGAATTGTCTTTCAAGATCCAGCTTCATCGCTTAACCCACGTCTTCCTATTGGTGAATCTATTGGCGAGCCAATCTTCTTAGCTGGAATTGCAAAAAATTTCCCATTGGAACAGATGATTGAGGATTTACTGGATCAAGTAGAGCTTCCACGCAGCTACCGCAACCGATATCCGCACGAGCTATCTGGTGGACAGCGCCAGCGTGTGGGTATCGCTCGCGCCCTTGCCCTCACCCCTGATTTATTAATCGCCGATGAGCCAACATCGGCTCTGGATGTCTTGGTGCAGGCCCGTTTCTTAGAGCTCTTAACTGGGCTGCAGGAGAAGTTAAAGTTTGCATGTCTCTTTATCAGCCATGACTTAGCCGTCGTTGATATTTTGGCCCACCGCATCGCTGTGATGCAAGATGGCCTCCTTGTTGAAGAGGGAGATCGTGATGCGATTTTGCTGCATCCAAAAAATGACTACACCCGCCGCTTAATCTCTGCCGTTCCAGTGCCAGATCCGGCAGAACAGCGCATCCGCCGCGAGGCCCGGTTAGCTCTTAAGAAGTAAGCGCCGCTAGTCGCTGGCCTGACCGCTTCGATGTTTATAGCGGCCCAGGAAATCGGCCTTCATCTCTTTGAAGTTGCCATCCAGTAGCGCCTGTCGCATCTGATCGACTAAGCGCACTATAAATCTTTCGTTGTGAATCGTTGCCAGGGTCGCGCTAATGATCTCTTTGCCGCGAAATACATGGTGCATATACGCCCGGGTGTAGTGCGTACACGTGTAACAGTCACACTCATCGTCAATGGCCGTGAAATCGCGCTTAAAACCGCTATTAGATAGGTTAAAACGCCCCTCCATCGTGTACACCGCGCTCGTACGTGCAATACGTGAGGCTAAAACGCAGTCAAAAGTATCAATACCGTTTTCCACTCCTACAAATAAATCCTCTGGTGCACCGATGCCCAATAAATGCTTAGGTTTATTTTCAGGCAAGAGCTGATTGACCCAGGAGATGATTGTGCCGAGTGCGCCCTTGTCAAGGGCCCCACCGATTCCAAAGCCATCAAAGCTCTGGCCCGATGATTGCATCGAACCCAGATCACCGGCGGCTTTTTTGCGCAGATCTTCATACTGGGCGCCTTGGATAACACCGAAGAGGGCTTGGTAGGGCTTAGTGGTTCGCTCATCAGTTAAGGCCTTGTGCTCATCTAAACAGCGCATCGCCCATGCATAGGTGCGATCCATTGCGAGCTCTTGATAGGGACGGGTATTGTGCAAAGTGGTGCACTCATCAAATGCAAAGATGATGTCGGCGCCGATCTGGTGTTGAACCTGCATCGAAATCTCTGGGGTAAATCGCTGCATCGAGCCATCTATATGAGATTTAAAAGTTACGCCCTCATCATCGACATGGGCAAGGCGCTCTTTATTATCGGCGATGACATCATCTCGGCGAAAAGTCTTTGCATCCATTGCTAATACTTTTTTAAATCCAACACCGAGTGATAAAACTTGAAAGCCACCAGAGTCGGTAATCGTTGGCCCCGGCCAGTTCATAAATTCGCCAAGCCCGCCAGCCTCATCGAGGATATCTGCCCCTGGTTGTAAATAGAGGTGATAGGCATTGGCCAATAAAGCTTGTGCGCCAAGATCGGCCATCGCCTCAGGGAGTACAGATTTAACTGTTGCCTTGGTGCCTACCGGAATAAATGCTGGAGTCTGAATCTGCCCATGTGGTGTCGTGATTGTTCCAACGCGCGCACGTAAGCCGCTCTCTGCATGTTTTATGTCAAAGGAGAAGGGCACCAGTTACCAAATCTGAACGCGTGATTTTTCATCCAACCACAGCGAATCTTTTTCACTCACATCGAAGGCGACATAGAACGGCGTAAAGTTACTGACGATCGTATTGCAACGAAACTCACTAGGGGAGTGTGGATCGGTTGCGATACGGCGGCGTTGCTCCTCGGGTCGCACTTTGCCACGCCAGATTTGTGCCCAGCCAAGAAAGAGACGTTGCTCGCCAGTTAAGCCATCGATTACAGGTGATGGCTTACCGGCCAGTGAGATTTGATAGGCCTTGTATGCAATTGCAAGGCCGCCTAAGTCGCCGATATTTTCACCCACGGTCAGCGCGCCATTGACGGTGATGTCAGGAGCCTCTTCGGGGCGAAGTTGGTTGTATTGGGCAATGAGGGCGTTAGAGCGAAGTTCAAAGGCTGCGCGGTCGGTATCACTCCACCAGTTATTAAGTGCTCCATCGCCGTCGTACTTAGAGCCTTGATCATCAAAGCCATGGCCGATCTCATGTCCAATAACCGCGCCGATTCCACCGTAGTTAACGGCATCATCTGCGCCGAGCCCAAAAAAGGGTGGCTGCAAGATGGCAGCTGGAAAGACGATCTCATTCATGACCGGGTTGTAATAGGCGTTAACGGTCTGCGGAGTCATGTGCCACTCATCGCGATCGACCGGCTTGCCAATCTTTGCTAATTCGAAGTTACGTTGAAACTTTGTAACATGGCCGATATTTGTAAAGAGATCGCTAGGGCTAGTCTCTAGCGCCGAATAATCTCGCCACTTGTTGGGATATCCGATCTTTGGTGTGAACTTTCCAAGCTTTTCAAGGGCTTTTAGTTTGGTCTCTTGGCTCATCCAATCGATGGCATTAATACTGATGCGATAGGCCTGGATCAAATTGGCAACGAGCTCTTCCATGCGTCTCTTAGCCTCGGGCGGAAAGTGCTGCTCGACATAGACCTTACCGACGGCCTCACCCAGAGATCCCTCAACAACTGAGACTGCACGCTTCCAGCGCTGGCGAAGCTCTGGCGTACCAGAGAGCGTTTTGCCGTAAAAGGTGAAGTTTTGCTCAACTAAATCACTAGAGAGATAGGGCGCTGATCCGCTGATGATGTTCCACTTAAGCCAGGCGACCCATGAATCTCGATCGAAGGCCGAGAGAATGCTAGATAACCCTTGGAAAAATGGAGGCTGCTGGACTATGACTGAATCTAAGACCACTGCCGGAATCTCCCCGGATGATAGGTAGAGCTCAAAGTCAAAGGCTGGCATCAATGCAATAACCTGCCCACGGCTCATCTTGTTATATGTCAGCGTTGCATCGCGATCTTTCACAGCATCAAAATGATGACTTGCAAGTTGGGTTTCAAGTTTAAGAATCTTGGCCGCTAAATCTGCTCCACCTGCAATACCGACTAGTGAGAACATAGTTTCGACATGGGCAACAAATGCGCTGCGAATCTCTGCATATTGATCTTCACGGTAGTAAGACTCATCGGGAAGTGAGATTCCACCTTGGGCTAGATACAAGATATTTGTCGATGCATCCATTTGATCGGCGTAGATGAATGAGCTGAAGATTCCACCAAGGCCTCGGGCTTCAAGCCATGACATAGTTGAAATGAAATCCTTCAATGTTTGAATCGAATCGCACAGGGCTAGATCTTTTATGATTGGGGTGTAGCCCTTAACCTCGATCGCAGCTGCATCCATAAACGAGGTATAGAGATCACTAATCTTTTTCGCCTCTGGCGACCCGGTTGCACTCTCAATAATTGCTCGGACCTGCCTTTCCGATAAGTCGCGAAGGGTTACAAAGGCACCATCTGTTGCACGATCTGCAGGTATAACCGCACTCTTGAGCCAGGCGCCATTGAAGTAGCGATAGAGATCATCTTGGATGCGTACCGTTGAATCGATATGGTCACAATCTAAACCGCTGGTACTAGTACTCACGCGCAAAACCCCTTATAAATATTTAGTTGAAAGTTCAACTGTTAGCGTAGACTCTCCTTATGCCAGAGCAAAACGCTACCGCACCGCGCTGGCTTAACCCAGCCGAGATGAAGGCCTGGCGCAGCTACATCATTGCCAGCCGACGCTTTTTAGAGGCGCTAGATAATGATTTAGAGGGCCACGATCTTTCGATGCCCGACTATGAAATCTTGACCCAACTCAGTGATGCCCCAGATCGGCGGTTGCGCATGAACGAACTCGCCTCTATCACCCTCCTATCGCGCTCGCGCTTATCACATCGCATCACAGTTATGGAAAAGGCTGGTTGGGTAAAGCGCGAGGCCTGCCCAACGGATAAACGTGGCTTCTTTGCCGTTATGACAGCTAAGGGTTGGAAGGCGATCGTCGCTGCAGCCCCTGACCACGTTGCAAGTGTGCGCTCGCATTTTCTTAATCACTTATCTCATCAGGATCAAGAAGCATTAGCTAAAATCTTTTCACGGATAGAAGAGTCTTTTCGTAGTGAAAGTGCGCGCGAATAAAATCGGCATAAAAAAACCCGCCACATAGAGTGGCGGGTTTTTTTAATTGATAATTACTTCTTAGCTGCTGCCTTCTTGCGGCGGCGCTTCTTTGGAGCAGCTGCAGGAGCTGCCTTCTTGCGACGCTTCTTTGGAGCAGCTTTCTTAGCTGCTGCCTTCTTGCGCTTCTTTGGAGCAGCTTTCTTAGCTGCTGCCTTCTTGCGCTTCTTTGGAGCAGCTTTCTTAGCTGCTGCCTTCTTGCGACGCTTTGGAGCAGCTTTCTTAGCTGCTGCCTTCTTGCGACGCTTTGGAGCTGCCTTCTTAGCTGCTGCCTTCTTGCGACGCTTCTTTGGTGCAGCTGCTGGAGCTGCTGCCTTCTTGCGACGCTTCTTTGGTGCTGCTTTCTTTGCTGCGG
>CAXNDE010000033.1:0-10154 GCA_964201135.1 Candidatus Planktophila sp. | reverse complement strand
AATCCATAACTTCAGTGCATCTTGGTCAATAGTGACAAGGGCTGCAATGAATGGCTGGTTATCGCCAACGACCATGCACTGGCTAACCAGTGGGTGTGCACGCAATCGATCCTCTAGAACTGCCGGCGCCACGTTTTTTCCACCAGATGTAACAATGAGCTCTTTTTTGCGTCCGACGATATAGAGGAAGCCCTCATCATCTAACTTTCCAAGATCTCCCGATTGGAACCAGTGATCGGCGTTAAATACTTCGGCGTTAGCGGCATCGTTCTGCCAGTAGCCACGCATGACAATCGGACCGCGGATTAATACTTCACCATCCTCGGCGATCTTGATCGATGTTCCGGGTACTGGACGACCCACAGATCCGACACGAAGCGCGTCCATCGTATTAATCGTCGCACCTGCAGTCGTCTCCGTTAATCCATAGCCCTCAAGAATCGTTATTCCAGCACCGCGATAGAAGTGGCCAAGACGCACGCCAAGAGGGGCGCCGCCAGAGATTGCCGCTTCGACTCGTCCGCCCATACCTGCGCGGATTTTGGAGTAGACCAACTTGTCGAAGAGTTTGTGTTTGAGTGAGAGCAGCGGAGATACTCCCTTTTTATCAAGGCTTTCAGAGTATGCGATCGCAACATCTGCCGCCTTTCTAAATATCTTTCCCTTACCTGCAGCTTCTGCGCGTGCCTCGGAGCCGTTATAAATCTTTTCAAAGATTCGCGGAACGGCCAGCACGAAAGTTGGCTTAAAGGAGGCAAGGTCTATCGATAAGCGAGCCACTGGATCACTGCAGTGGGCTAAGTGAAGACCTGCTGCAATTGCACCGATTTCGACCATACGTCCAAAGACGTGAGCTACAGGTAAGAAGAGCAGCGTAGATCCACCTGGCTTTAAGAATAAATCGCTATGTGCCTGCACAACATTTCCACACTCAGATAGAAAATTGCTGTGAGTGAGTGCAACTCCCTTTGGCCTGCCCGTTGTTCCAGATGTGTATATAAGTGTTGCGAGCGTATCGGGAATAAGAGAGTTTCTACGGCGATCGATTTCATCATCACTGATGTGGGCACCGGCGGATTTGAGAATACTTAATACATCCTCAGTCATCGTCCATACGTGCTTAGTATGTGAGGGTAGAACGCTCTGAACTAGCTCACGCAATGCTGGAGTCTCAACAATGATTCCTACTGAGGATGAGTCGTTAAGAATCCAGTCGATTTGTTCAGCCGATGATGTGTCATAAACAGGGACTACTACGGCGCCAGCAAACCAGATAGCAAAATCTAAAATCGTCCATTCATAGCGAGTGCGAGACATGATTGCTACGCGATCACCAATTTGCACACCGGCTGCGATTAATCCCTTGGCAGTTTCACGGATTTGGGTTTCAGCCTCTTTTGCGCTCACACTCTGCCAACCATCACCGAGTGGGCGAGACATAATGATGCGCTCTGGTTCAAACCATGCCCGTTCGGCGATGAGATTTGTGAGGTTGCCGGCAGTAGCGGCAGGGACAAGGGCGGGATTAGTGATTTCATTCATACTCCTAACGCTAGTGCCTGAATTAATATTTTGGGAAGGGGGGTAGCCTTGCCCCATGAGCGATTCCAGTAGTTCCACCATCTCTATCGATGCCCCATTAGCCTCTGTCACAGAGGCGCTATTTGCGCTGGAAAAGTATCCAGAGTGGTCGACCTCGATTAAGTCGGCAGAGGCGGTGGCCCGTGACGATCAAGGACGCATCACTAAGGTCAAGATGAGTATTGATGCCGGGATGATGAAGGATCGTGTGATTTTAGATTACGACTGGTCTGGTGCTCCTGGGCACCTAAGTTTTTCTCTCGATGATGCAGATTTATTAACTGGTATGGATGGCTCATACACGATCAAGAGCATAGATGAGGATACGACCGAGGTTACGTACGAGCTCGCCGTTTCACTGTCAATGCCGATTCCTGCAATGATGCGACAAAAAGCAGAGAAAGCCACAATCGACGCCGCGCTAGCACAGCTTAAAGCAACGCTCGAAGCGTAGTTTTCTCCTATGGCATTCACAATTGGCATCGATGTTGGTGGTAGCAAAGTTTTGGGTGGCATTGTTGACGAGTCGGGCAAAGTTTTAGCAACGGCTAGAAGAGACACACCGCGCCAAGGTGGTAGTGCATTAACGCAGACAATTGCCGATATCGCCCAAGAGCTAATGGACCAACACACAGTTGCTTGCGTTGGAGTATCGGCGGCAGGTTTTGTCTCATCTGATCGAAAGACGATGCTTGCAACACCTAATATCGCCGATTGGAATGGTGTTGATTTAGATAGCGAACTCACGAAATTAATTGGGCTTCCAGTCATCATCGAAAATGATGCAAATGCCGCTGCATGGGGCGAGGCAAAATTTGGTGCTGGCCGAAATGAAGATCACATGATGATGCTGACAGTTGGTACTGGTATCGGTGGTGGAGTTGTTGTTAATGGTGCCCTATACCGCGGAGCCTTTGGCACCGCTGGCGAGTTTGGTCATATGCGCGTGGTACCCGATGGAGATTTATGTGGATGCGGCGCGCGCGGATGTTTTGAACAGTATGCATCAGGAAATGCGCTCCTGCGCCATGCACGCGAGGCGATTAACGCCAGCCCAGAGATTGCACGCAACTTGTTATCGCGCGGTGATGGCACGGTTGCAGGTTTAACGGGTAAGGCGATCACCGATGCCGCACGTGATGGGGATCCAGTTGCATTAGCTGCATTCAATACAACGGGCCAGTGGCTGGGGGCGGGAATCGCATCGCTATCGGTAGTTCTAGATCCAGCATGTGTGGTTATCGGCGGGGGAGTAATCGATGCCGGTGAGATTTTGCTAGCGCCAACTCGCAAGGCTTTAGAGCGCACTATGCCCTTTGCCGGCAAGCATCCTTATCCGCGCATTATCGCCGCCGAGTTAGGAAATGAGGCGGGCATAGTCGGAGTTGCCGATCTAGCGCGCCTTTAATTTTCAAAAGAGTATCTAAGGCCAATCTGTTTTCTGATCTCATCCATCGTCTTCATGATGGCGATTGTCTCACTCCACGGCATCAGAGGTGATTGCAATAATCCAGCGCGCACGACCCGCGCCATTTCAATTGCTTGCTCGCGCAGACCCTGACCCACATATGTATTGGGATACTGCGTTGTAGTGCCATCAAATAGAACTACGCGCATTGCGGCAGGGTTGTAAAAAGTGCGATCGATTTCAAGGCGACCCAGAAATCCGCTGACGACGGCCCGACACGGTGTTTGTGCGATCATCGTCGTATTAATTACAGCTTGTGCACCGTTGGCATAATCAAAGATGGCACTTGTCTGTGCATCTACTCCGCGATCGGTCTTTACTGCTCGGGCAGTGATTGCAGATGGAGCACCAAGAATAAGGTGAGTAAAAGAGACGGGATAGATTCCGAGATCTAATAGCGCACCACCACCTAGTTCCGGATCAATCAATCGCGCAATATTTTGATCGGCTAAACGCTGACCATGATCTGCCTCTACTGTTTGAATCTCTCCCAATACTCCGCTAGCTAAAATCTCACGTAGCTGTGCAATATGCGGTAAGTAGCGCGTCCACATCGCTTCAAGGAGAGCAACATTATTTCGCGCAGCTGCATCGACCATTAATTGAGCTTGCGTGGCCGAGATTGCAAATGGTTTTTCGCACAACGTTGGCTTACCAGCATTAACTGCCAATAACGTATGTTCTAGATGCATGGGATGTGGAGTAGCAACATAGATTGCATCAACGGCGCTATCGTTGACTAGCTCTTGATAACTTCCATATGCAGTTGCACCAGAGATTCGGCCTGCAAAGGCATTAGCTGTGCTCAAAGTGCGCGAACCAACGGCTACAACGCTATGTCCGCTCGCGCGTTTTAAATCCTCAATAAATGCCGATGCGATTCCACCTGTACCTAAAATGCCCCAACGAAAGCTACTCATAGTTCGACTCCATCATCGTCGTGAAAGGGGCGCTTGAACCATCGCAGCACAGCGCGCTGTGCTGATAAAAAGAATGAGCGGGGTGTTTGGGTTGGGGGATTAGGTGCAACAAATCGATCGCTGCGATCTATGCGATCTAGTTCATCCAAGTATGTAGAGGGCGCTGATTCATCGAGGGAGAGTCCGGAGACAATAGAATCAAACTCGCTGCGAATGAGCTCCTCCTCATCAAATCCATCATCTTTGGGGCTTATCGGCTCTTTGCTCACCCCCAGATAGTGTCATACGGTGCAATAGCGGCTAAATTAGGAAGGTGCTCAACAACCTCCCCTATGGGGTACTGCGTGCTTTTCTCACGCCCTTCTTAATGAGCGCCTTTAGACCCAAGGTCAAAGGTCTACGCAATGTGCCTGGTAAAGGGCCCGTAATCATCGCCTCAAACCATCTCTCATTTAGTGACTCAATCTTTATGCCCTTAGTTGTACCGCGCAAAGTTACTTTTCTTGCCAAAAGTGAGTACTTCACATCTCCCGGTCCTAAGGGATTATTAAAAAAGCTCACCTTCATCGCCCTTGGTCAAGTGCCGGTGGATAGATCGGGAGGACGTCGCAGTGAGGCGGCTCTGCTTACAGGCTTGAAGCTCTTAGCCGAAGGTGATTGCCTTGGAATTTATCCGGAAGGCACTCGCTCACCCGATGGACGTTTATATAAGGGTCGAACAGGAATAGCACGTCTTGCAATCGAATCTGGCGCACCGGTTATTCCAGTAGCGATGTCTAATACCGACAAGATTCAACCCACTGGAAAAGTAATTCCAAATCTACATCGCGTCGGAATGATCTTTGGGGAGCCCATGTACTTTGCTGGAGATTCAACGGATCTGCAGTATCTGCGTGTTGTCACCGATCAAATTATGAATAAGATTCAAGAGATGTCGGGCCAGGTATATATAGATATCTATGCGCCAAAAAAGAGTAAGCCAGATGATATTAATGTCTCTGGCGAAGAGGATTAAACTCTATCTAAGGCGTTGCGAGCGATGAGATAGGAACAGGTCGTGCACTGTGGACCAGCATCTGGGAGCTCGCCTTCGAGAACATTTATAAAGTCGGCGATTGTTGCAAGAAAATGTGGAGTATCACGTTCAACGGGAAGATATTTTTGGCGCACACCAAAACCGTAGGAATCCTGTGACTCGCCAATGGCCGACTCGGGGTTCCATACCAGTAGACCAATAGATGCAACGCTCTGCCCCTTACCGGCAGCTGGATTCTCCAATGAGTATGCATAGGCCTCTAACTGCGGAGAGTAGAAGGCGCCGTTATCGCGGGCACTATCTGAAACCTTGCAGTCGATAAGACCTATGGTTCCATCTTCATTGGTTGAAACGAGATCGTATTTTCCTAAGATGCGCCAGCGAGTATCTGCACCGTTTATTGCCAAGGGTTTGCTCTTTACCCATTCACCCCATTTAGAGATAGTTCCGGGGCGAAGTGATGGATCAATTGTGGGCATATCTGCATTGTGAAAATGCTCTTCCTGCATCGCTGCAAATGTTCCAACGAGCGGGAACTGCCCAGGCATGATGAGTTTGTACCAGTATTTAATCCACAGACAGCGCTTACATGTGGAGAGGGCAAAGGTTAAATCCGAGGGAGATATATTTTCGCGCGCTGGTTTGATAGGTTTTTTCATAAACCTATTCTCTCGCTAGCCACTGACAACTGCCGAGAAAAGAACTGCAAGGCCCAAGATAATCATGATCGATCCACCCGTTGCCCGCAGTCTCTCTAAGCGCTTAGGGTCGGTTGCTAACCATTGGCGCGCCGTACCTGCCAGCAATCCCCACGAACCATCGGAGATGAAGGCAAGAGTTGAAAAGATCGCGCCTAAGAGAATTAACTGCCCTGTTACTTGACCGCGTTCGCGATCGATGAACTGCGGCAAGACAGCGGCGTAAAAAACCAGCCCTTTGGGGTTGAGAGCTCCAACCCAGAAGCCATCGCGAATAGATTTTCTAACGCTCGGTGCGATATCGCCCTGATTGGTCATATCTGCAGCATGTACCTCTCGATGTCTAATTGCATCCACACCTAAATAGATTAAATAGAGACCGCCTGCCCATTGGATGGCGATGTAGGCAATCTCTGATCGTTGAAGAACGGGACCTAATCCGAAGGCTACAAATGTGGAGAGAACAAAGGCGCCCGTGACATTGCCGGCAACTGTACATACTGCAACCTTTCGCCCCCATGCGATAGCGCGGGCGATAACAAATAAAACGCTGGGGCCAGGTGCCAAGATAATGACCATCGCGGCCACGATGTACTCAGCGAGCCGTGATGGAATCACCATAGGAGCAGTCTAGGTAGCAGGCTTTACAGGGGTGCGACCGTGGCTAGCTCCTTGGCCAGGCTCACCTGTGGTGGAGTTGCGAGGAGCCACATATCGCAATAGATTACGCCTTGATATATCGATTCGATATATAGTCCGATAGTCCCAGGATGGAGGTAGGCCCCATGCGCTCACGT
This sequence comes from Candidatus Planktophila sp., assembly GCA_964201135.1. GTDB lineage: Bacteria > Actinomycetota > Actinomycetes > Nanopelagicales > Nanopelagicaceae > Planktophila. Next base: position 3,654 of record CAXNDE010000033.1, on the reverse strand, counting down.
AGTGACTCACTTGAATTCGCACTCCTTGGCCTGCTATCCCAGAGCCCCCTGCACGGCTACGAGCTGCGCAAGCGGATGGGCACAATATTTGGACCATTTCGCGCCCTCTCATTCTCAGTTCTCTACCCCCAACTGCGCCGGATGATGGAGGCCGGTGTGATCGCTGAAACTCTGGTTGAGGCGACATCACGGCGCTCGCGAATTGTCTATGCGATTACAGATAAGGGTTTAGTCCGTTTTTCTGATCTGACTGAAACCGTCAGCCCTGACACGTGGGAGGACGAAGGCTTCGAAATTCGTTTTGCATTCTTTTCCCCAACATCGTCAAAGAACAGAGTGAGAATTCTTGAGGGACGTCATCGTCGCCTTAAGGAAAAGGCAGAGATTCTGCGCGGTGAACTCGAGAAGTCACCAATTGGAATAGATAGATATCTAGAGGAGTGGCGACGTCACTCACTGGAGTCAGCCGATCGAGAGATCGCTTGGCTAGAAGACATGATTAAAACCGAGAGGAAATAAAGTGAACATAACAACCGGTAAAGGCGACATCCGTGTGGCAATAGTTGGTGTCGGAAACTGCGCTAACTCACTAGTCCAAGGAGTGACCTATTACAAGGACGCTGCCCTTGATCAAGAGATTCCAGGGCTCATGCACGCTGTTGTTGGGGGATATCACATCTCTAGCATCAAGTTCGTTGCCGCCTTTGACGTTGATGACAAGAAGGTCGGCTTAGATTTAGCCGATGCTATCTGGGCCAGCGAAAACAACACTATTAAATTTAGCAATGTAGATAAGACTGGCGTGCCAGTTCTGCGCGGAGTGACCCATGATGGTCTCGGGAAATATTATAAAGAGACAATCACAGAGTCGAATGCACTGGCCGTTGATGTAGTGAAGGCTCTGAAAGATGAAGCGGTAGAGGTTCTCATCTGTTACCTGCCTGTTGGATCAGAGGTCGCCGCAAAGTTTTATGCACAGTGTGCAATCGATGCCGGATGTGCATTTGTAAACGCACTTCCAGTCTTTATCGCATCTGATCCTGAGTGGGAGAAGAAGTTTGCCGATGCCGGTCTTCCAATCGTTGGAGATGACATTAAAAGCCAGGTGGGTGCAACTATTACGCACCGCATCATGGCTAAGTTATTCCAGGATCGCGGCGTGCACCTAGATCGCACCTACCAGTTAAACGTAGGTGGAAATATGGATTTCAAGAACATGCTCGAGCGTGATCGTCTTGAATCCAAGAAGATTTCAAAGACTAACTCGGTAACCTCTCAACTCGACCATGACTTGGGAGATAAGAATGTTCACATCGGACCCTCTGACTACATCCCATGGCTCGATGATCGCAAATGGGCCTACGTTCGCCTCGAAGGCCGCGCATTTGGCGATGTTCCACTTAATCTTGAGTACAAGTTAGAGGTATGGGATTCACCAAACTCTGCCGGTGTCATCATCGATGCGCTACGTTGCGCAAAGATCGGTCTTGACCGAAAAATCGGTGGAGCGTTGCTCTCACCATCTAGCTACTTCATGAAGACGCCACCGATTCAATACACTGATGAGGCGGCCCATAACAAGGTTGAAGACTTTATCTCTGGAAAAATAGAGCGCTAAAAAAGATTTCACAGAAAGACCCTCTGGCAAAAAAACCTCAGAGGGTCTTTTCTAATTGCAGCGTGTACTAGCTTTGTTGCGACTCATGATGCCGATCGCACAGGAGTGCTCCTTCAGGGCCAACAACTAAATGCGAACATGGAAGATCTAACTGATCAAAGGCGTTATCTCCATAGTGAGCGCGAAAAGCCAGGGCTAATAAGACTCGAAGATTTGTCTCTGCATCTGATTGAATATCAAAGACCTGAGCACTTCTGCTCACCGTGTTTTCAATCACCTTTTCACTATGTGATGTCTGAGCAGCTATAGCGGCATTTGATTTGCCTTCACACACTAGCTCTAGGACTAATTGCTCAAATGGGCTCAACTCACGCCGTGCAATAGTGATATCTCTAATCATCCCTTGATCCGCCTCTCTTTGCGTTCGCTGAGTCTCCTCTTCTTATTGCCTAAAATCACCCCTTAGGATGAGCTTATGAGTGAAATCTTGAGAACAGTAGATGCAGGAGTGCTAACTCTCACCTTCAATCGCCCAGAAAAGATGAATGCCCTCACTCGTCAGATGTATGGCGAGTTATCACAGGCACTCAATGATGCAGCTGGGGATTTCGCGCTGAGGGCGGTAGTTCTTGCCGCAACGGGAGATCATTTCACAGCAGGCAATGACATCAAGGATTTTATGAACAATCCTCCTACCTCCACCGATTCTGAAGTTGCCACCTTTCTCGCCGCTTTGCTTAACTTTCCCAAGCCATTACTCGCCGCCGTTAAGGGTAATGCCGTGGGAGTTGGAACTACGATGCTTCTCCATTGCGATGTTGTGGTGGCAGGGCCAAGTGCGAAATTCTCGATGCCATTTGCATCTCTCGGTTTAGTTCCAGAGGCTGGGTCGAGTTATCTTTTCCCACAGTTAGTCGGATACCAGCGTGCAGCACGTATCTTTATGACAGGTGAGAGTTTTGATGCAGATAGTGCGATTGAAATGGGACTGGTTACAGCAAAAGATCAAGAGCCACTGCACCATGTACTCACTATTGCCCACCAGATAGCTAAGCAGCCACCCCAGGCGATTATCAACACAAAGGCATTGCTCAAGGCCGGCAATCATGAGGCAGTATCAGCTGTAATGAAGGCCGAGTTTGAAATATTTTCTATGGCTCTTCAATCAGAGGAAGCTATGGAAGCATTTATGAAGTTTATGGCCAAGAGAGGTTCATCATGACGTTAGCTGGTAAAAAGATATTTATCACTGGGGGTTCGCGCGGAATCGGTTTAGCGATTGCATTGCGGGCCGCGGCCGATGGTGCATCGATTGCGATTGCGGCAAAGACCTCCGAACCCAACCCAAAGCTGCCAGGCACCATCCATACCGCAGCTGCAGAGATTGAAGCAGCCGGCGGAAAAGCCTTGGCCATTCAATGCGACCTGCGCGATGAAACCCAGATCGAGGCGGCCGTTAAGTTAGCAGCAGAAACCTTTGGCGGAATAGATATTCTGGTTAACAATGCCAGTGCCATTAACTTAACTAAGACCGAGGCCACTCCTGCTAAGCGCTTTGATCTGATGTTTGATGTCAACGTGCGCGGTACGTTTTTAACTTCCCAGGCGGCAATTCCATATTTACGGCAATCGGCAGAGGCCGGTCGAAACCCGCATATTCTCAACCTTTCCCCACCTCTTTCTATGAAGGCGGTATGGTTTAAAAACCACGTCGCCTACACAATGGCAAAGTATGGAATGAGTATGTGCGTGCTGGGCATGGCCGCTGAGCTAAAGCGTGATGGCATCGCAGTTAACGCCCTATGGCCCCGCACGGTTATTGATACGGCAGCTCTGCAGATGATTCCAGGCATTGATGCCACTGCTGGTCGAACACCAGCAATCTTGGCCGATGCCGCCTATATTATTTTTAATCGAGCTTCGACTGATTGTACGGGCAATTTCTTCGTCGATGATGAATTATTGGCTTCAGAGGGTATTACCGATCTTGAAAAGTATTCAGTTACTCCGGGTACTAAGGATTTCCTTCTCGATTT
>CAXNDE010000032.1:0-11496 GCA_964201135.1 Candidatus Planktophila sp. | reverse complement strand
AAGAAAGATCCCATCGCTAAACAACGGCGCAAAGAGCTTAAAAAATCTCTGCGCGAACTTCGTCGAAAGTAGGAAGAGAGCGCAGAGAGCTCTTATCGCCGGTGGGCCATTTTCGATAGGAAGATTGCAAAGACAAGTGCAACGACAATCAGGGAGTTAAGGCCCATCTCAAAGACGGCTCGATTAAATTCAGTATCTGACTTACTCGACTCTAGGGTAAGAGATGCACCCACAGTTAAAATATGTCGGACCGCTGCGATAACACCAATAATAAGGAATTTATCAAGCTGGAAGACACCATCTGTAAAGCGTGAGATAACAGTTCGCAGAATCTCTAAGATAATGACGATAAAGAGAATGTCATTGACTCCCTGAATCATTCCATTAGGGAAAAAGGGATCGGTCTGGATTATTCGCTTAAGACTGTAGTAAAAAGCACCGGCTGAGATCAAAAATAAGACGGCTGCGAGCAGGGCGTGAAAGAGATCTTCCACCAAGTCCACATATTTCAGAGGCAGGATTGAGGTCTCTATCCGGGCCGAATCTTCTTCTTTAGCCATGTCTGAGGGTACAAGCCGCCCATACGCCTGTGCAATCTCAAATCTCCACGTTGCTTCAGTAGCTCAGGCCTTCACTGCGACAACTGCACTAGAAGTTGGCACACTTAAACCCATGTCACTCGTCGTTGTTACCGGGGGATCTCGCGGACTTGGCTTTGAGAGCGCTAAGGCGCTACGTGCATTGGGCCACGAACTGCTCTTAGTTGCCAAAGATAGTGATCGCTTGGCAGCGGCTGCGGCGCAATTAAACGCTGAATTTCGATCCGTTGATCTTGAAGATATCGATGCGGCCAAGAGATGCTTCGATGAAATCCTGGCCAGCTTTGGCACACCAGAGATACTCATTCTCGCCCATGGCGTTATGAGTGCCAAGATATCTAAGACATTAAAGACAGATAATGCTGAGTGGCGGCGCGTGATGGCGATTAATTTAGACTCAGTATTTTGCGCACTCAATACACTGGCAGCTCCCATGGCAGAGGCGCGCAATGGCCGAGTAATTATCTTCTCTGCATGTTTGGGCCGTATGTCTGGACCAGGCAATGCTGGGGGATTAGCACCATATCGAATTAGTAAGGCCGGGGTAAACGCACTTGTTCGAAACTTAGCCCATGAGACCGGCTTAGGTGGCCGCGGATTTTTAATCGATGCGATCTGTCCCAATCACTCGCGCACCGATATGGGCGGCCCCGATGCACCCTTATCGGCTGCAGAGGGTGCGCGCACAGCGATCTGGCTAGCACCGCGCGAATTTAATACAACAGGTGCAAGCGATCAAGAGAAGTTAACTGGAGTTCTCTGGGAAGAGATGAAGGTAATTCCCTGGTAAATCAAGACGACCTTTACTTTAACTTACCCCGCCATGCGCTAAAGGATCGAAGCGACTGGGCATGGGGGAGCCTGAGCCATGGGAATGGATGTAGTTGGGCAAGGTTTTTAAATTTAGCAAAGCTTGGGACCGGCGCATACGTCAGCGCCACCGAGTTTTCGCTGGCAAAGGTATAAGGATCCCCCAGATAGACAGTTAAATCTCGCCGCGCTGCTAAATCCTGCAAAGTTTCTAAGTAGAAATAAATCCGCTTCGAAGAGAGCTGTAATTTACTCAGCGCACTCTGATTAAAAACAAATGCCACTGGCAGGTGCGGATTTGCAAGCATTGCAGGATCAGAGTCTCCTAATGAATCTACTGTGAGTAAAACTAAAGCGGCAGGTTTATTCTCCTTAACAACTAAAGGTCCAGTCGTTAGCTCAAGATTGGGATCTGAAAGTAAAGCGCCATCAAAGGCCTTTTCATCTAATGCAATCTCATCTGGAAATTTCTCAATCGGGCATCTACTTTTAAGCGGGCATCTGCCACAGAGTTGCGGGGCGCGTTTTTGTACCTGCCAGCGCGCAAAACCATATGGCTTGCCTGTTCCGGTACCAACTGTCCACTGCCACCCTAATAAGTTTGCAGCCCGCGATCCATCGAGCAGATGGCGATACATCTCCTCTTGACCCAGTAACCATCCAAACTGATTACGAACAGTCCAGTGGGAGGCGAGCCACATACGACTCTGATTAACTAACCAGCCATCTTCCATCAATTCATTGGTAACAAAATCAACACAGGCCATACCCGCTGGCCAACCATCTCCAGGCCTATCCCAAATCTGTTCAAAACGTAAATTATTAAATAGGCCCGTGCCAACCCGCGCATAGAGGTGCCGTGCATACTCTTGCCACAAAAGCTCATCTCGGTATTTTTCACGATCTGCAAATGGAGCCTTTGAAACCTGGTCCCACACTCGCTGCAGTGTAAGTAGGTTGTGGCGAATATATGGAGATAACTGTGAGGCCCCACGCGCCTCAACGGGCAGTACCTCTGATCTATTCTTTGCATAGCCGGCAATATTTAAAGCGCCGAGCGCTGCATTGGCTGCACTCTGGCCGCCCTGAATTGAACTTCGGCCACCACCTGAATGCAGAGAATTAAACTCTTGCGCAAGAATGGCCTCTAAATCGGCATCGATATCTAATTTTTTCATGAATCACATGCTTTAATCTGATCTAATAACTTGGCTACATAGAGCGATTGATCGATTGCGGGAAGCCATGCAGGTGCGCCTAAAATATAATCAGAAAAGTTTTCAATCATTAAGCGGTAAGGATCAACTGGTGCAAACTCCTGCACATGGTCACCAATGCGCAGAGAGCTGGGCTTATTCCACGACGTAAATGCATCATTACCGAGGCACTCAATACTGGCTAAATCACCAGAGATTAAAATCTCTTGCATCTCGGCTCTTTCAAATGATGAAACTGCATTGACCTTTACGCCATTACTTAACTGCCCACAGATCTGGGTGGTTAGATCCACGCCACTTGCACCGGTACTCCGAGTCAGGGATTCAATCTTTAATTCGGGCTCACCTGGGTTAAGAGCGCGCCAGAGATGGCCCTGATAAACCCCAACATCGAGCAAACTTCCGCCACCCATCTGCGGATCTAAGCGGTAGTTCTGATTTAAATCTGCAGTAAAACAAAAAGATGAGTTAATCCCACCCAGATCTCCGATATCACCACGTGCTACTAACTCAACGATGCGCCTAAATCGTGGATGCCACCGGCCCCACACCGCTTCAACCAGCCTTCGATTATATTTTTCTGCAGCATCGGCCATCACTTGGGCCTGGGCATGATTTAACGCTAAGGGCTTTTCGCATAAGACATGCTTGCCGGCGGCAAGGGCGGCAACGCTCCACTGGCAATGTTGGTGATTGGCAAGATTGATATACACCGCATCGATCTCAGGATCTGCCAGTAAATCCTCATAACTTTCATAGACTCGCTCTGGATCTAACGCCGCTGCACGGCCAGCGTCTCGACTTGCCACCCCATGTAATCGTGCATTATGTGCCGCATGAACGGCCGGTGCTAATGCAGTAGTTGCAACCCAGCCCGCGCCAAGAAAGCCCCAGGCGATCATGTGCGCAGTAACAAGGGTGAAACTGGCTTGCCATTGGCCAAGGCCGACTCTTCGGCCGCCTGCATAATGGCGACAACATCGCGCGATTGCTCGGCGAGAACTGACATCGGGGTGGCATCGTTGAGATAGGCCACCAGGGATGAATAAAAGCCGTTTGGCCCAACACTTACATACGGAACCACCTGGCTACTGCCATCGGCGCCATGCAGGGTAATAACTGCAGGTAAATCGGCAACGGCGCCACCGCCCGATAAGTCCCAATCTCCAACTAATGCGCCTTTGGTCCCCAGTACATAAAACTTTGGCTTACGGGCAGCGGCTAAATCAGAGTTAATAAAAACCGCCTGCAATCCATCTTTAAAGTTAATACTTACCTGTGCGTGATCTGCATTTGTTACATGATCCCATACTCGCTTTTGATTCAGGCCGCTGACAAAATCAACCGGCGAATTAACGATTGACATAATCTGATCAATAAAGTGACTGCCCCAATCAAAGATTGCACCGCCAGATACAGCCTCATCAGAGTGCCAGTATGAACACGGCTTTGAGTAACCACCAACAAAGCTTTCGTAATAGAAGATATCGCCGATCTGGTCGCTATCGATGAGAGCTTTCATGGTCAAGTAATCAAGGTCATAGCGTCGGTTCTGATAGACCACCAAGAGAAGCTGCTTGGCCTGTGCCAACGCCAGGAGCTCATCACACTCATCTGTTGTCAGCGCCATTGGCTTTTCAAGCATCACATGGACTCCTAGTGATAGCGCCTGCTTGGCCCATTTATAGTGGCTATTCGGAGGCGTTGAAATCACAACTACATCAATCTCTCCTGAACTCAACATCTCATCGGCATCGCTAAAGGCTTTAGCATTGGGTGAAAGTTTTAAAGCCGCCTCCAGCCGCTCGGGTTTTGTATCGCAGACGGCAGAGAGGGCCAATCCAACAGTGGCGTGAACCGCCCTGCTATGTTCATCTCCAATTGCGCCGTATGCCAGCAACCCGAGCCTAATATCTTTGATTGACACTGTTAAAACCCCTTGACTCGGTAAGAGGCAACGATAGCGCTGATGCAATGTGATAGCACATTCAAACTCGCTTGCGCTTAAAAACCCGCTCAATCTGAGGAAGAGCTGGCATTTAGTGATCAACGAACCTTTGGCTGGTTATCGCTGGAGGTGGTGACATCAACACACTTACTCAACGCAATTCAAGAGAGAATGGCGTGATCAATATCAGCGGTACAGGCCATTACGGTCTCACATTTGAAGCAGTGATTAACTGGCCAGAGTCTGTACTCATCAACAAAGAGCCATTGCGGAGCAGCTCAAGATCCCGCACTCGGTGGCCAACTGTGACTTGAATTTTTTCAACCACCTGCAAGTCTTGATTTAATTTCATAAAGACTAAAACTTCTTCACGCAACGTGCCCAGTACTACCGCTCCATTCCAGTTGCCCCAACCCTGTTTAGGCAATTGCACTAGTTCTGTGGGAGCAATAGATGGAACCCAATAATTCAGTGGCTCTACATAACCCACATGTGTCCCGGTCATTTCTGGGCGAACATAATCACCATCACCGTATGGTTGACCATAGGAAACAAAAGGCCACCCATAATCATTGCCCCGTTTAATCAGGTTCAACTCATCTCCACCACGCGGACCATGCTCTGCTGCTAACAAGTGCACCTTGTCATACATGACAATTCCTTGCGGATTGCGATGGCCCTCCGAGACTTTCGAGGCCGACTTCGCCGTTAATTTAAATATGGATCCAAGATCACCTCGCTTGCCACGATCGCCAATTAAGGAATATCCCAAATCGCCGATAGTCACATACACAGTGTTCTTGTCGATGACCTCGAACCGACCTGCAGTGTGTTGGACGGCAGAGATGGGAACACAGGGCTGAGTGAGAAACCAATTTGAAACAAATGTAATCCGTTGTCTTTTGCGATCATAGACAAGCTCATCGATTACTACCTGCACGCATGAGCGGTCAACGCCTAAGCGCGGATAAGAGATTAAAAGCTTTGCCGAAGTCGCAGTTTCCGAAAGTACCGCAATGTCATTAATGGCAAACCGTGAATCAACAATTCGCCTGCTGGCAGGAATGAAACTTCCCAATTTGCGAAGGCTCTTTGCATCCTTATTAAATGTAAAGATCTCGCCGCCAGTACGCCCGCCACCTAACAACACCGTGTCATCCTTCATTACAGCTAGCGCTGGTCCGCGAGCGTTGCCACCTTCAGTAACAGCGGCAGAAATGGATTTAGTTGCAAAGGCAACTTCGACTGTGCCATCCTCAAATTGATAGGCATTAACTGGCTGCACCATGGCAAGTGCCAGCGCAGTTATGAGGATAATCCGCCAGATCATTTGGAAATCCTGTTTTCATTCAAGCGAAAAGGCCACCCCAAGATCTGAGGTGGCCTTTCCTGTAAGAGCATTACTTACCCAACTGTTGCTTTACTTCTTGATTAACTTTGCCACATCCACACCTGGTGGAAGGATTACTGCATCAATTGCATGGATAACTCCATTTGATGCCGCGACATCTGCAGCGATGACCTTTGCGCCATTAACGGTTACGCCGCCCATTGTTGAAAGCTTGACTGACTGGCCTTCTACAGTTGCAACATCACCATCGGTTACATCAGCTGCCATTACCATTGCTGCCACTACGTGATATGTCAGGATCTGTGCAAGCACCGCTTTGTTCTCTGGTAGCAACAATGCATCAAGCACTCCTGCTGGAAGAGCCGCGAAAGCCTCATCTGTTGGTGCAAATACTGTGAATGGTCCTGCGCTACTGAGTGTTTCAACCAAATCTGCTGCAGTTACTGCCGCGACCAAAGTTGTAAAATTGCCCGCTGCAACTGCTACATCAACAATTGTTCCTACGCTTTCCTCTGCTGGCATTGTTTCAGTGGCTGTATCTGAATTACTTGAGCACGCTGACAATGTGAGTGCAGCCATAAGAGCTGCAGCAACAAGTGCGCTTCGACGTAAAACCTTCATTCCTATCTCCTCTATCTATTGGTGAGGAAAAGGGTAAGTCTTGGAGCAAGGGTCGGCAACTTGAAAGTAGTTATGGATGAAGCCGTATTTAGAACCTATTGACAAGAGATTTCTGCACAATATTGCGCTCACTGAATATTGTTTTAGCCTTGAGGTCTTCTTGGCTCACTGTATTGCGAGCCCCAATTTCTCCCGCATCTCTTCAATAGAAAGCTTGTCCGTGTCTTTAAAGGTCATTGTGCAGAGATTGCATCTGACCTGCCATTGCATCCACGAGTAATTTTGATACCCCATCCTGTGACTGATGGAAAAAACAGTTGGCCGAAAAATCCTGCATCGCATGCAGCGTTTTGGCAAAATTATTTGCTTTACCACTTGCGTTTCTGCCCGAAATCCATTTTCGTATCGAAAGCCAATTCCATAAAGATCAACTTCGAGTAAAAAAGTATCAGGGTTGAGTGAGCCTTCGAACTTCGCATCGGCACGATTGCGATAGGCGTAGAAGCCACATTCACAGGATGAAACTGGAGGAGTATGTTCAGGAAATTTGGTACAGATTGCACTGTCATCAGCTGTGTAACTATCACCGGTCAACCCTCGAAAGGTTGGCTCTCTCTCAGTGATTACCGCTAATTTATACCCCCGCATCTCTTCAGAGGGAAGAGCGAATGCATCGTCATAGTTCAGCCGTGGCTGGTTTTGAATTAACTGCCGCCGCTCACGATCACTTGCGTGACCAACCACGATAAATCCAAGTATGTAGATAGCCGGTGCGAAAAAAATATAAAAAGTTAGGATTCCCAATGTTAAATCTTTGGGGATGATTGAATTATTTTTATCACTAAATCCGCCCGCTAGATAGGCAAAAAAAAGTAAAGCCACAGTGATGATGGGGTATAAGCGGACGGCCTGAATTAACTTTTGTCGCTTTTGAGATGGATTTAACATAGACGTGCTTCCCTTGGGCAAATTTCAGGACGTTCATAACCGATCAACCCCCAATTAATCGATTACGCAAAGGCTACCCCTGCACAGTGAGAGTTTCATCTTCAGATTGAATTCCACTGCATTTCTGTTACCCTAAAGAAGAGCAAAGGAGCCACATCATGACTGAAATTGGTCAACCTGAACGTGTAGTCCGCCGTGAACGAGAGATTGAACCAACACCAGTCCCAGCTACACCACTAACCTCACCCGAGTTAGAACCAGCCTCGTAGCGCACTCACACCTTAACGCGGATTTTTGAGCGGCACCAACTTACTTCCGACGACTAGGCCCGCACCGATTAAGACGAGATTTTTGATTATGTATTGGCCTTCTAGCGTTAAATCAAAAGGGAAGCTTGTAAAACAAACTTCGGGCAGTAAAACCAGTGGCAAAAAAGTTCCTGGCATCTGCAGCGCCAAAAGGCCAAGCCCAATGCGGATAAGTGGTGGGAAGAGCAGACAAATACCAATTAACATCTCCCAGATGCCCAGAATTGGGATAAATATCTTTGGGTCAAACCAATAGACAGTCTTTGTTATCAGCTCCACCGCAGGGCTTTGCCCAAATGGTTTTAGCGCACCAAACCAGATAAAGGTAATAGCCAAACTAAAGCGAAGCACGGTGAGCGAGGAACGATTGAGTCGATCTATAAACCAATAATCAAACTCTTTAACGCTCTTAATAAATGAGTTCATTGGGAGACCCTTCTCTAACCGTCCGTGCAACACTACTTTGAATGCTTCAAAAGGGCACCGTGGTCACTCTCATAATTTCAAATTGTGAGTATCAACACCATCGTTTACGCTGTAGAGGTGAAAATCCCAGTCGGCGCCTTTGCGTTAGCAGTTTTCTTCTCACTCACTCAAATCTCTGCCCTCAATGCGGTAGATCCTGGAACTCCAGCCTCGGCAGGACCAACGGCGGCAGAGACAGCGGCGCAAGCACAAGCAGCACAAGCAGCACAAGCAGCACAAGCAGCGGCAGCAGCACAAGCAGCACAAGCAGCACAAGCAGCGGCAGCGGCGCAAGCAGCAGCACAAGCAGCGGCACAAGCAGCGGCGCAAGCAGCGGCACAAGCAGCGGCACAAGCAGCGGCAGCGGCGCAAGCACAAGCAGCAGCACAAGCACAAGCAGCACAAGCAGCGGCAGCACAAGCAGCGGCACAGGCAGCAGCGGCAGAGTTGGCGGCACAGGCAGCAGCGGCAGAGTTGGCGGCTCAAGCACAGGCAGCACAGGCAGCAGCGGCAGAGTTGTCGGCTCAAGCACAGGCAGCAGCAGCACAGGCAGCAGCACAGGCAGCAGCAGTACCAACGGTTGTCGTTGATGAATTAGCGCTGAGTCGCTCATTGATAGCGGCAAAAAATTACCGAAAGGCATTAATCGAATTAAAAAAAGTTGATCGAATAGTTATCAATAACGCCGATGTTAATAATTTATTAGGTTTCGCCTCCCGAAAGTTAGCTCAATACAGCCAAGCGGGCGTGTACTACGTGAAGGCGTTAAAAATTAATCCAAGTCATTTGGGCGCTCTTGAGTATCAGGGCGAGCTCTACCTGATTCAAAAGAAAGTATCACTTGCCAAACAAAACTTGGCAAAGTTAAAGAAGATATGTGGCACTACCTGCGAAGAGTATTTAGATTTACAAAAGGCGATTGCGCTCTCTATGAAGAAGGGGTAAAGGCCTCTACCGGCAGATCCCGCTCACCATCTTTTATTGCAGTGATAATCCGTGCTGCGACAACATCCGGTTCAAGACCAGCGGGCAACTTAGGGGCAACACCTGCAATAGGGCGCGTAGCTAAACCAGTTTCTGTGTGGGGTGGTCGCGCATCGATAACATCAATCTGCTGGCGGCGCAGCTCTCGTGTTGCTGCAATCATCGCCCCCCAGACACCGGCCTTTGAGGCACTGTAGGCAGCCATTCCAGCCATTGGCTGTTGGGCAACGACGGCAGAGATGTTGAGAAAAAAACCACCTTGGCTAATGTGTGGCGTACTCTCGCGCAGCATCACCATCGGAGCAATTGCGTTAATCGCAAATAACTGTGTCAGCGTCTTATCATCAACCTCAGCTAAGTTTCCAAAGGCAACTACTCCAGCGGCATTTACCACTCCATCAAAAGGGGAGAGCTCTTCAAAGGCTGCCCGCAAAGCCTTGCTATCGGTGATGTCGGCTACTGCATATCGTGAAACAGTTGCAGAGTTGATCCGCCCACCATCGCGCACGATTGCACTTACCTGGGCCCCGCTTTGGCACAATTGAGCGGCAAGTGTGCTGCCAAGTGCACCTGAGGCTCCAACTACAACAACGTGCATTCCTTGAAGCTCACGTGCCATGACAGACCAACTCTCTTAGGTTTCTAGGAGTAAAGTGCACCATGGAAATCTTGGGCCTGCAACATTTACCACTTCTCACTATCGGCTACTGTGTAATTAAATGAGTACCGACGATGCTGTTCTAGATATTCAAAAACTATCTAGGCAGGAGTTTGTTGCACGATCCATTCTGCCAAGATTTCCACTTTCCACCCTCAAGATTGAGGAAAGTCAGGCCGGTAAAATCTTCGATATCTATTTTCAAGAAAAACTTATTTTAAGCCTTAATAAAAGAGGGGCACGATATTTTTTCCCATCCCGCCGCAAGCGAATGCTCAAGTGGGATAAAGCCTCCTCGTTTGGGCTTGCCCGTACCGTTGACTATATTATTCGAGACTTGGCAGAGGCTAATTACGAGGTTTTTTCAATAACTAATAAACAAATTCTAAAAAGACCAGTTCATATCAGCAGATATCTGCGCTGCCCGGAGTGTGGAAATGGCGGTGGTATAAAAATAATAATGCGAGGAGAAGTGTTGGCACCGGAAAACTCCCAGATTTATACCCCCATAAGCCGCTCCATGGAGATTAATGGCGCTCAGATCAAATGCACGCTATGTGGCTGGATTGGAGTTCGAGCAGAGCTTCGGGGAAAAATTAGAGAACCTCGTAATTGAGGGAGTATTAGCTGGGGGATCAACTGGCCTTAATGTTGTTGCAGCCTTAGCGATTGCAAAGGAGTTAGGTCCTGAAAAACGCGTTGTGACGCTTGGTTGCGACAACGGAATCAAATACTTAGGTTGGCACATCTACAGTTAATTAGATTTTGACTCGCCTTCGCATTTGAGCTCCTATACGATTACACCCACTTACCTAGAAAAGAGAGTTGTCATGGGCGCTTGCAAATGCGGATACACCACAGATCCAGAGAAGAATTGCAATGGAACACATAAAGTTGTTGCCGCTGTAAAGGCAGATATCGCTGAGAAGCTCGAGGCTAATGGCTTTCCTCACGCCTCTGAGTTTGTGAAGAACAACTAAGCCACTAACCCCAGCTCTGGCTTTACCAACTTCCACTTAATCACAAAACGCGCAGCCCACCTTGGTAGAGTCACTCCATGTCGCACATAAAACTGCCTGATGGCCGTAACTTTGAATATGAAGACAACGGTGTTAAATCAGATCAAGCAATCCTCTTTCTTCATGGCACACCTAGCAGCGATAAACTTTGGTCACAATGGCTGCCTCAAGTAACTGAGTGTTTAGCAATCGCGACAAACCGCGCCGGTTACGGTAAATCAGATCGTCATCGAGGTCGCACAGTCGCCGATGATTTAGCTGATCAACAAGTGCTGCTCAATCATTTTCATATTAAGGAGTTTGTGTCAATTGGTTGGTCCGGAGGCGGCCCGCATTCGATCAACATGACACGCGATCCACGAAATAAAGGTGCAATCACATTGGCAGGTGTTGCCGAATGGGGACATGCTGATCTAGATTTCTTAGCCGGTATGGGAGCTGAAAATGAGGAAGAGTTCGGAGAGGCGCTTAAAGGTGAAGCAGCGATTCAGTTATGGATGTCAAAGAATGCACCCGCCTATAAAAATATTACAGGACCCCAAGTTATTGCAGCCTTTGGAGGGTTAAT
>CAXNDE010000031.1:0-11587 GCA_964201135.1 Candidatus Planktophila sp. | reverse complement strand
GGATCGTGATAATCGGCCGTGAAGGTGGCATCCTCAATGCAGATGATTTTTTCGCGAAGTGCATCAATTCGTGGATCGGCAGCGATGTTATCTTCATAATCACGGGCAGTTAAACGACCAAAGATAAGTGGCACTGCAACCATATATTGAATGCAGTGATCGCGATCGGCCGGGTTATTGAGTGGGCCTTTCTTATCGATAATTCGAATGCAGGCCTCGTGCGTGCGAATTGTTACTTTAGCAATATTGGCCTGAGTTTTTCCAGCCGCAATCATGGCCGTATGCAAAGTCATAGCTGCCTCAACTGCAGTCTGTGAATGAAACTCTGCCGGAAATGAGATCTTAAAGAGGATATTTTCCATAACGTATGTGCCATAAGGGCGCTGGAACTTAAAGGCACTTCCCTTAAATGAGACATCGTAGAAGCCCCATGTTTTTGCAGTCAGCGCCGATGGGTAACCCATCTCGCCAGTCTTAGCCATGAGCGCAAGACGTACTGCACGCGATGTTGCATCCCCTGCCGCCCATGATTTGCGAGAGCCTGCATTTGGAAAGTGGCGGTAGGTGCGAAGTGATTGTCCATCTACCCAGGCAAGGGAGACGGCAGCCAAAATCTGATCACGAGTTAAGCCCATCATCTGTGCAACAACTGCTGTTGATGCCACTTTTACTAAAATAACATGGTCCAAGCCGACCTTATTAAATGAGTTCTCAAGTGCGATACAGCCCTGAATCTCATGGGCCTTAATCATGGCAGTTAGAACATCTTTGATAGTAAATTTCTTATCCGTTGTACGTGAAAGCCAGTCGGCCGTTGCAAGAATTGCACCTAAGTTATCGGATGGGTGTCCCCATTCAGCTGCAAGCCATGTGTCATTAAAATCTAACCAGCGAATCATTGCGCCAATATTGAAGGCGCCCTGTATTGGATCTAAAACATAGTTGGTACCAGGTACTTTAACGCCATTTGCCAGGCTTACTCCCTCAACAACTGGGCCCATTAACTTTGTGCAGGCCTCGTATTCAAGTGCCTCCAGGCCACAACCTAAAGTGTCCATGAAACAGTTCCAGGCAGTCTCATATGCCACTGGAGATTTGATTTCATAGTTTTCTACATAGTCAACTATGTCAATAATCTCTTTATCGTATGGCTGGTTGGATTTCGTGATGTTGCTGGACATTAAGTGTGCACCTATCGCTTTTCTATTGGTTGGAAGGTTAAATCCTCAGGACCTGTGTAGTTAGCACTTGGACGGATAATCTTGTTATCAATGCGTTGCTCGATAACGTGTGCTGCCCAACCAGTAGTGCGAGCGATAACAAAAATAGGTGTGAAAAACGCCGTTGGAATCTTCATCTGGTTATAGGAGACGGCCGAGAACCAGTCAAGGTTAGGGAACATACTCTTTGCATCCCACATTACTGATTCAATTCGCTCGGCAATCTTGTAAAGATCGGTATTACCATTTACTTCTGAAAGCTCCAACGAGATTGTTTTAATAATCGTATTGCGCGGATCAGAGACTGTGTAGACCGGATGTCCAAAGCCAATCACAACCTCCTTTGCAGCTACCCGAGCACGGATATCGGCCTCTGCTTGATCCGGAGTTGAATATCGCTCTTGAATCTCAAGGGCTACCTCATTGGCCCCGCCATGCTTGGGTCCGCGCAACGCTCCGATTGCACCCGTGATTGCTGAGTACATATCTGAACCAGTACCTGCAATAACACGGCCGGTAAAGGTTGAGGCGTTAAACTCATGCTCGGCATACAAAATCAATGATGCGTGCATGGACTTGACCCAAAGTTCGCTTTGAGGGGCGCCATGGAGAAGATGCAAGAAGTGTCCACCAATTGAATCATCATCGGTTTCAACAATGATGCGCTTACCTGAGTGAGCAAAGTGATACCAGTACAAAAGAACTGAATTCAAGCAAGCGATTAACTTGTCGGCAATCTCTCTTGCACCCTCTTCAGAGTGTGCGCCGGCCTCTGGTGTTACACAGCCAAGGGCTGAGACGCCAGTGCGCATAACATCCATTGGATGGGCGCTTGCTGGAATCTGCTCGAGAATCGCTTTGACCGCATCAGGTATGCCGCGAAGGCCTTTGAGCTTAGTTTTATATGCGCTGAGCTGGCTTTGTGTAGGTAATGCTCCGTGAATCAATAGATATGCAACCTCTTCGAACTCGCAATGAGCCGCTAAATCAGCGATGTCATAGCCGCGATAGTGAAGATCGTTTCCGCTTTTTCCCACACTACAGAGGGCAGTATTGCCTGCTGGCACTCCAGAGAGGGCTACTGATTTCTTAGGTTTAAATTCGACCATCTAATTCTTCTCCAGAAACTTATCGAGGGCTTTTTCATACTCGTAATAATTAATTCGTTCATATAGCTCTTCACGCGTCTGCATGGTGTCGATTACATTGGCCTGAGTACCCTCTTTGCGAATTGTTTCATAGACATTTTCAGCCGCCTTATTCATGGCACGAAATGCAGAGAGTGGATACAAGATCATCGAGACGCCATTGGCGCCAAGTTCATCGCGAGTAAAGAGCGGTGTTAAACCAAACTCAGTGATGTTAGCAAGAATCGGCTTAGATACTGCCTTTGAAAACTTTGCATAATCATCTAAAGTACGAATCGCCTCAGGAAAGATTAAATCAGCCCCTGCTGCGATATATGCCTGTACGCGCTCGATCGCCGCATCAACACCTTCGATGGCAATAGCATCGGTACGGGCCATAATTGAGAAATTATCATCAGTTCGCGCATCAACTGCAGCCTTAATACGATCGACCATCTCTGATGTGCTGACAACTTCCTTGTTGGGGCGATGCCCACAGCGCTTTGCACCAACCTGGTCTTCGATGTGCATCGCGGCAGCGCCTGCTTTAATTAAATCTTTAACTGTGCGCCCAATATTAAAAGCCGAGCTCCCAAAGCCGGTATCGGCATCTACTAAAAGCGGTGTATCGCAGATGTTAGTAATACGTCGAACATCGGTGAGAACATCCTCTAAAGTTGTAATACCAAGATCTGGAACTCCCATGGAGCCTGCAGCGACTCCGCCGCCTGATAAGTAAATAGCTCGGTATCCAGCGCGCTGTGCAAGCAGGGCGTGATTGGCGTTGATTGCCCCAATAATTTGAAGTGGGGACTCTTCAACTAGGGCTTTTTTGAAGGCAGCACCTGGGCTAATTGAGCTCACCTGACGAGTCTATCTAGGGGCTCTTCAAACGCAAAAGTTCAAGAGCTGCGATAGCGCTGTCATAACCCTTGTCCTCTTTACTTCCAGCAATACCTGAGCGGGCAGTGGCTTGATCTAGATCGTTACACATTAATACGCCAAAACCAATTGGTTTTCCAAACTTGAGAGATACATCAATCACCCCTTGAGTCACGCCTTGGCAGACATAATCAAAGTGGGGTGTTTCACCTTTGAGAATTAGGCCAACAGCAACTACTGCATCAAAGCCTTTTTCAAATGCGTATTGGGCTGCAAGTGGAATCTCAAAGGAGCCAGGGACAAAGGCAACTTCGAGAGTTCTCACCTGTGCCTCTTTCAGTGCTCGCTGTGCACCAGCGATTAAGTCGTTACAAATATCTAGATGCCATGATGAGGAGATGATCATAACCTTTGCTTCAGGCAGTTTTTTTATCTCTATCTGTGGGCCTTGACCTACCATTTATTTGCCTCCTCGAGTGTGACCAAGTTTTTCTTCCTTGGTGGCTAGATACTTTTCATTAAATGTATTGCTAACAACTACTAGTCGTCTTTGTGTGACAGTGATGCCGAAATTCTTAAGTGCTGCAACCTTGTTAGGGTTATTGGTAAGCAAATACACATGAGAGATCTGTAGTGCTTGCACAATCGCAATTGCATCAGACCAGTCACGTACATCGATTTCGTGGCCCAGATGTAGGTTGGCATCGATGGTATCCATGCCCTGATCTTGTAGTTGATAGGCCTTAATCTTTTCTGTGAGACCAATACCGCGACCTTCATGATCACGTAGATAGATAATGTAGCCATGCCCATATTCTTGAATCAGATTAATCGACTGCTCTAACTGTTCGCCGCAATCACAACGCTGTGAATGAAGAACATCGCCGGTAAAGCACTCGCTATGAATACGCATCATTGGCTGACTTCCTGCATCGCCATATGCGATAACTGCATGTTCGCGCTGTCGTAGCCCTGGAAATGTTGCGATTTTCCAGTTACCAGTTCGCAAAGGCAGCTCAGCCCAGGCAAACTCAAACTCTGACTGAAAATTACTCATCACTTGTCTCCCTTGTCCAATAAACGTTCCACGTATTTGGCAAGGACATCTACCTCCACATTGATTAAATCACCGGGCAGCAATGTTGAGAGATTGGTGTTCTCAAGGGTTTCAGGGATCAACCACATAGTAAGAACATGGTTTGCATCATTTATTTCACCGACAGTTAATGAGATGCCATCTAGGCAAATCGAACCCTGGTTAACGATGTATTTACTTAAGTGCCGAGGCACGCAGATATCAAACTTTGCCCACTTATCCCCGGGTGTTAGAGCAACAACAGTTGCTACGCCATCTACATGGCCCTGCACCATGTGACCACCCATGCGGGCATTTAGCTGGGCTGCAAGTTCAAGGTTAACTGGACTGCCAACGATAATTTGAGACAAAGATGTGAGTGAGAGCGTTTGAACCATGACATCGGCGCTAAAGGTTGTGCCAGATATAGAGATAGCCGTTAAACAGACGCCGTTTACTGCAACAGAATCGCCAACTACTATCTCTGAAATTAGTCCAGGTGCGTTAATAGTAAATACAGCTGATGTCTCGTTTTTTTCAATCGCGGTAATTGAACCTAGTTCAGTAATCAGTCCTGTAAACATCACTCACCGTTTCTAATACGATAGACCGATTTAACATCGCCATCTAGAACCTCGGTACTGATGTGATCTAAGCACATTTGATTGCTAATCGTTGAGGGGTAATCAAAGGTAAAAAACCCCTTGCCTGAGCCCAGTAACGATGGTGCTTGATAGATCACAAGCTCATCCATTAAACAGTGATCCACCATGGCACTGGCCAATGTTGGCCCAGCTTCAACAAAGACATGATTGATAGCTAGTTCATTGAGCTTTTCAACCAATAGTTCTAGATTCTTTGATTTCACAACAACTGTTTGTGCCGCAGAATCAAAGATCTTTGAATCTTTTGGTAGCTCTTGTTCCCCGCAAATTACGCGGATTGGATTGCCCGCATAGCCATCAAAATCTCCACGGGGAATTAAATGTGGATTATCTGTAATGACAGTATTGGTGCCCACCAAAATCGCATCTGCTGTCCGGCGCAATAGCTGCACATCAGCCCGTGATGTTTCATTAGTAATCCATTTGGATGTGCCATCAGTTGCCGCGACCTTTGCATCCAAAGTTGTCGCAACCTTCCAGGTGAAAAATGGTCGCCCTTTTTTAATCTTCATCAGCCAGGCACGGTTTGAATAGGCAGCCTCTTTTTCAAGGACTCCTGCAACAACAGTGATACCTGCTGCCCGCAAAGTACCTGCGCCACCAGCGGCTTCTGCATTGGGGTCACTTACTGCAAAGACAACAGTTGTAATACCTGCATCAATAATCACTTGGGTGCAGGGAGCCGTGGTGCCAGTGTGATTACATGGCTCTAGGCTCACAACAATTGTTGCGCCACGTGCTTTCACTCCTGCCGCTTTGATTGCAACTACTTCAGCGTGATCGCTACTTTTGCGCTGATCATGAAAGCCTTCGCCGACTACTGCCCCCGTTGAATCAATGATGAGAGCGCCAACAATTGGGTTGGGCGCAGTTTTCCCCAAGCCTTTTTCGGCAAGGGCAATGGCACGTTGCATAGCAACTGTGTAATCCATAACTCCCCCACTCAGTAATCGAGTATCCGGGGCTGCACGCAAGAGGGTGCACAAAAGAAAAGCAGGAATGACCCTACTTTTGTTGGTTTCCTCTCATCCGGACTTTAACCGTCGGTCTCAGAGTTTCACTGAGTCAACCGATGCCTGGCTGGCATCGGGTCGCGGACTATAACCGCCGGTTCGAAATTACATCGACCCCGGAAACAACATGCATAGTCTAGCCCTTAATAAGCTATGGGCGATACATGTAAAAAGCCCCACCGAATCAACGGCGGGGCTTTTAACGGGGCTGGTTAAAGCCTATTAACTACTGATTAGCTGCAACCAGATGTGTTGCCACACCCTTCGCATACATAGCAAGCACCTGACATACGCATCTTTACACCACAGGTCATACACAAAGGTGCATCGGCCTTAACGCCAGAGAGCGCCTCCATTAACTCAGTTGATGAACCAAACTGTTGCTTACTATCGATTGTGATCGATACCGGCTTAGGTGCAACTACAACTGGTGCAACTGGAGCAGTTACTTCTAGGTTTTCATAGTCTTCAACACTATCTTCGGTGTACTCGCCAGTTTCTAATGCACGGGCACGCTCTGATGAAGTGTAGAGCGCCATTGCACTGCGTGATTCAAATGGCAGGTAATCGAGTGCTAAGCGACGGAAGATGTAATCCATCATGGACTGTGCCATGCGGATATCGGCATCATCTGTCATGCCCGCTGGCTCAAAGCGCAGGTTCGTGAATTTTTCTACGAAGGTCTCTAGTGGGACTCCGTACTGCAATCCAATTGATACTGCGATTGAGAATGCATCCATGACGCCGGCCAACGTTGATCCCTGCTTGCCAAGCTTAAGGAATACCTCGCCCAGTGCGCCATCGGCATATGCACCCGATGTCATGTAACCCTCTGCCCCGCCAACAGAAAATGATGTAGTCGTTGATGGACGTGACTTGGGAAGACGCTTGCGTACTGGTGCTGCAGGATGGGCGCTCTCGAGTGCAACCTCTTTCTTCTTTGCCTTGCCATCAGATAATGGCTGACCGACTTTGCAGTTATCGCGATAGACAGCCAGTGCCTTCACGCCCATCTTCCATGCTTGGAAGTAGACATCTTCAACCTCTTCAACGGTTGCATCCTCTGGAAGGTTGACCGTCTTTGAGATTGCACCTGATAAGAAGGGCTGGCATGCAGCCATCATGCGCACGTGGCCCATAGCTGCAATCGATCTGGCACCGAGGGCGCAGTCGAATACGTCGTAGTGCTCGAGCTTGAGCCCTGGTGCATCGATGACGTGACCATGTGCTGCGATGAATTCGACGATCGCTTCGATCGTCTCTTCGGCATAACCCAATTTGCGAAGGGCGGCAGGAACCGTCTGGTTAACGATCTGCATAGATCCGCCACCAACGAGCTTCTTAAACTTAACGAGTGAGAAGTCAGGCTCGATACCAGTTGTATCGCAGTCCATCATCAAACCGATCGTGCCAGTTGGTGCTAGAACTGAGATCTGGGCGTTGCGCCATCCATTCTTATCTCCCGTTGATAGACATGCATCCCAGGCCTTATTGGCCTCACTCCACACATCACGATCAAGAGTTGTCTCAGACTTTGCCGAACTAGATGCCGATGCATGCTTGCGCATTACGCGGGCGTGAGGCTTAGCGTTCTGTGCAAAGCCTGCATATGGCCCGACGATGCCAGCGAGCTCTGCCGAGCGCTTGTATGTAATTCCGCTCATCAAGGATGAGATGGCCCCGGCTAATGCACGTCCGCCCTCTGAGTCATAGGCAAGACCCGATGCCATCAAGAGCGCACCAAGGTTTGCATATCCAATACCTAGCTGGCGATAAGCCTTCGTTGTATCCCCGATAGCCTCGGTTGGAAAGTCTGCAAAACAGATGGAGATATCCATCGATGTAATAATGAGTTCGCAGGCCTTGCCAAAAGTCTTTGCATCAAATGATCCATCGGCCTTAAGAAACTTCATTAAGTTAAGAGAGGCCAAGTTACATGATGAGTTATCTAGTGACATGTACTCAGAGCAAGGGTTGGATGCGTTGATGCGACCTGTCTCAGGATTGGTGTGCCAATCATTGATCGTGTCGTCATATTGAATTCCAGGATCTGCGCATGACCATGCAGCCTGTGCCATCTTTGTAAATAATGTACGTGCATCAATGCTCTCAATGACCTCACCCGTTGCGCGTGCGGTCAGACCAAACTGCTCGCCCTTTTCAACTGCGCGCATGAACTCATCCGATACACGAACTGAGTTATTAGCGTTCTGATACTGAACCGAGATGATGTCCCTACCGCCAAGATCCATATCAAAGCCGGCATCACGCAGTGCGCGAATCTTGTTCTCTTCATTGACCTTAGTCTCAATAAACTCTTCGATATCTGGATGGGCCACATCTAGAACAACCATCTTTGCGGCCCGTCGTGTAGCCCCTCCTGATTTAATTGTTCCAGCGGAGGCGTCGGCTCCACGCATAAATGAGACTGGCCCAGATGCGGTTCCGCCTGATTTTAAGAGCTCCTTGGAAGAACGGATGCGAGATAAGTTAAGTCCAGCCCCTGATCCGCCTTTGAAAATCATTCCCTCTTCGCGATACCAGTTAAGAATACTCTCCATCGTGTCATCGACTGAGAGAATAAAACAGGCACTTACTTGCTGAGGTGATGCTGTGCCGACGTTAAACCAGACTGGTGAGTTGTATGCAAATACTTGGTGGAGCAACATGTGAGTGAGTTCGTGCTCGAAAATTTCAGCATCTGAATCGGTTGCAAAGTAACCATGCTCTTTTCCGGCCTTTGTATATGTCAATACGACGCGATCGATTACCTGCTTGAGTGACCATTCGCGATTTTCGGCACCTACTGCGCCACGGAAATACTTAGTCGTAACAATCATCGATGCATTGACCGACCAAAAATCTGCAAACTCGACACCACGTTGTTCGAACACGGTCTCCCCTGTTTTCCAGTTGCTCTGCACAACGTCTCGGCGCTCCCATTTGACCTCGTCATATGGATGTACGCCTGCGCTTGTGTAGATGCGCTCGATCGTTAAGCCCTTACCCTTGACTGTGTTGTGGGCCTTGATCTTGGCTGGTCGGTTGATAACCGTCTCTGACATATGTGGATCCCCGGATTTCTGTAGTTGGTATTAGTTATTTGTTCGATGGTGCGGTACTGGTAGAGATTTTTTCTCGGCTTGCATCTGCACGGGGGTTATCGCCAGATTGTACGTTCGAAGGTAGAGCGCGCAGTAGTGCGATCTCACCCTCGAAATCTTCAAGGGAGGCAAAGTTACGGTACACCGAGGCATACCGTAAATAAGCGACCTCATCGAGTTCGCGAAGTGGCGCCAAGATGGCCATACCCACTTCTTGGGCCTCGATCTCGGCCTGGCCGGTTCCGCGAAGAGCCTCCTCTACGCGCTGGGCCAGTAAAACCAAATCATCTTCATTAACTGGCCGTCCCTGGCAGGCTTTGCGAACACCGACCAAGACCTTCTCGCGGCTAAACGGCTCAGTTGCACCCGATCTTTTAATGATGCTTAGAACTGCGACCTCTTGGGTTGAGAAGCGCTGGCCACACTGTGGGCATTCGCGCCGGCGGCGGATCTGGGTGCCATCTTCGGCAGGGCGAGAGTCAACGACTCTGGAGTCATCGTGTCTGCAAAACGGGCAAATCATCTCGGCGTGTCTCCCTTCATCCTGCTTGCTTTTTCCCTTTTTAGCGTTAAAGAGGGATTTCCTAAACTACCCTAAAAACACTACTTATGGAAGTTTTATTCGCTTCGACCCCTATATCTAGTAGGAACTATAAAGCATAACAGGAGGGTTTACCCGCTCAGTAGGCAAACATTGGATGAACGGCGTGTCGCAGCTAGCGCTCACATGGCTTAGGCGATGAGGCGGGCGCCTTTGTGAGCCTTTGCCAGGGCGGCATCACACGTCCAGAGCTCGGCCTTATTTATGGTAGCCGTGGCACTAATGATGGCATCTGGAAGTCGGAATGGGCTCTTAGCTCTCACAGAGGCGGCAAGGACGGCAACCTCAAGATCAAAGGGGAAGAAGGGAGAGAACTCTTTGGATAGGTCGGCAAGTAGCTCCCTCTTTCTTTTCTCACTCTCCCCTGAAGCCTTCACTAGAACCTCAGAGACGGTAAGAATCGAGATTTTAAAGCTCGAGTTAGAGGCTTCAATTGCAGATTTGGCGGCCATGTGGTGTTTATCGGAAGAGTTTAAAAAAGCTATGACAACCGAGGAGTCAAGAATTATCGCTCCCATGAGTCTCGCTCGGCCTCTAAATCAAAATCTTCAAAGAGCTCTCCATACTTACCGGCTAATTTCAATAAATCTCCATTAACATTCGGTGCTCTCAAAACTTCGATAAAACCAGCGTCGTTAACTACGAATTCCACTTCATCCCCTGCCTCTAGACCTACTCTTCGCAGAATATCTACGGGTACTGTCAATTGATTCTTAGAGCTAAGGCGGGATGTGGATGTTCGCCCGGCACGTTGTGCGGGTTGTTTAGGTTTTGGAGCAGGCCGCTTCGCGCTTTTCTTAGCCTTTACCTTAGGTGCCATAAGTAAAGGCTACCATTGCGGCTCAACTAACTCCAGAGATTACGAGGTAGGGACTTTAAGGCGAGCGCCAGCTGCAACGTCATAGCCGCTCAGATTGTTAGCCTCACGGATCGCCTCAACCATCGCCTGCACATCGCCATCACTATAGGCACTGGCAACTGACCACAAGGTGGCCCCTGCCGGAACAACGACGGTTGTATAGGAGGTGGCTGCAACAACCTGATCCCCAGCACCTGATGTAGCTGCAAAACCTGCCACTAGCACCACGGTCAGGGAGGCCACGACCACAGTGCGAGCTAGCCGACCACGACGAGTCAATGATGCACCGGACGGATTGGTCGAAGATGTGAAAGGGCTAGAAAAGCCTTGTAATACACCGTTATTGCTAGCTAATGACACTGTGCTCATGATCGTTCTCCTTGGGGAAGGTACCCGAACAACTGTTCGAATAACCCAATTAAACACCAGACCACTGACAAAAGGCAAGTTTTTTTCGAACAGGTGTTTGAATTTTTGAGCTTTATCTGTCACTATCTACCCATGAGCATGAAGAACCCCCCAGCCGTAGGCCTGAGCCCGCGCCAGTCCGAGATCCTCTCCGTCATCCAGGCCTCGATGAATGAGCATGGATACGCCCCTTCAATGCGCGAAATCGGCGCCGCGGTCGGTCTAACTAGCACCGCCTCGGTCAAATACCAGCTTGAGATCCTTGAATCTAAAGGCTTTATCCGCCGCGATGAGAGCAAGGGCCGCGCCCTTGAATTAACTCCTGATGAACACGGCGCACCAATCGATAAGACACGTTTGATTCCACTGGTTGGTCGCATCGCAGCCGGTGGGCCGATCACGGCCGAGCAAGAGGTTGAAGAGAGATTCCCGCTACCAGAGTCAATTGTTGGCAAGGGCGATCTATTTATGCTCAAAGTCGTGGGCGAATCCATGATCGATGCCGCGATCTGCGATGGTGACTTCGTCGTTATCCGCTCACAAAAAGATTGCAACAATGGAGAAATCGTTGCCGCGATGATCGATGACGAAGCAACGGTAAAAACTTTCTCTCGCAAAGGTGGCCACATCTGG
>CAXNDE010000030.1:0-11875 GCA_964201135.1 Candidatus Planktophila sp. | reverse complement strand
TTATCGGGCGCAAATGGAGATTTACCGGCTTTTACTCGACGGCCAACGGCTAATAATAAATCGGCCAATGGAATCGCAAGAACTGCAAATGGTAATAACAGTGGTAGCAGGGTTGGACCTGCAGACTCTGCTGAGATTGCATTGGGATCGACTTGGCCCGTTAATGTAATTGCAGCCGATGCTAGTAAAAGCCCTAACAACATCGATCCACTATCTCCCATAAAAATCCGTGCCGGGTGTGCGTTGTGGGGCAGGAAACCAATACAGACTCCTACTAAAACTGCAGTAATGAGCGTTGGTGCACCGGCACGGCTAAAGCCAAAATCTACGGCGAGTAGGTAGGCAAAAGCAAAGAAAGCGATGCCAGCAATTGCAACGATTCCAGCGGCTAAACCATCCATGCCATCAATAAAGTTAACGGCGTTGATTGTTATAACCACAATTAAAACCGTCACTAACTGACCAATACTTGGTGGCAATGTAACAACCCCATTGATGGGCAGCCATAAAATCTGAATTCCGTATAGCAATAAAATACTTGCAACAAAGACTTGACCTGCAAGTTTTGTAAGTGCATCTAGTTGAAAACGATCATCGGCCATTCCAAGTAAGACAATGACAGTTGCCGCTAAGAAAATCCCTTGAGACTCACGACCAAATGATTTACCGACAAGGGGTAGGTGATTAACAATCATGAAGGTCACTGCCATTGCCATCCACATCGCTACTCCACCCCAGCGAGCAGTCGGTACCGTATGAATATCTCGTCCGCGGATCTGTGCAACAGCGCCAAAACGAATCGCTTGTGTGCGCACATATGGAGTAATCAAGTAACACAGCGCCGCCGAGATAAGTAGGGTTACTAAATACTCGCGCATGAAATCACTTACGCTTGGTAGATAGGAAAGCGAGCGGTAAGAGCGTGAACTTCGCTCTTAATCGAAGCATGAACTACGCCATCATCAGTTGCAATAGCACGGGCGATTAAACCGCCAATCTGCTTCATCTCAGTAATTCCCATACCTTGAGTAGTTGTAGCTGGGGTTCCAACGCGAACTCCGCTGGTAACTCCTGGCTTTTCTGGATCGTATGGAATTGAGTTTTTATTCATGACGATGCCTGCAGCTCCGCAACGCTCATCGGCTACCTTGCCGGTAACTCCAGTGCTACGAATATCCATCAGTGCTAAGTGGGTCTGGGTTCCGCCAGATACCGCACGCATACCTTCGCTCTCAAGGGCTGCTGCTAGCGCCTTTGCATTAACGATTACATCCTTGGCATACTTTTGATAGCCCAGTGTTGCGCACTCGGCTAATGCAACGGCCTTGCCTGCAACGGCCGACATGATTGGTCCGCCCTGCATCCCAGGGAAGACGGCTTTATCAATCGCAGCTGCATGTTGGGCTTTAGCCAAAATCATTCCTCCGCGTGGTCCACGCAAAACTTTATGCGTTGTAAATGAGACGACATCTGCAAATGGCACAGGTGATGGAATCGCCTTACCGGCTACCAAACCGATGAAGTGCGCGGCATCAACCCACATAATTGCTCCAACCTCATCGCATATGGCACGAATCTTTTCGAAATCAATCAACGATGGATATGCAGTTGCACCCGAGCAGATCATCTTTGGCTTGGTTGCTATCGCTTTATCGCGCAGCTCATCGTAATCAATGAGCTCGTTATCGGCACGCACACCGTATGACTCAACATTAAACCACTTGCCTGAAAAGTTAACAGCTGAACCGTGGGTTAAGTGGCCACCATGCGGCAGCGACATTGCAAGAATAGTGTCGCCTGGCTTGGTAAAGGCTTGATAGACGGCGACGTTAGCGCTAGCACCTGAGTGGGGCTGAACATTTGCATGGTCTGCACCAAATAAACTCTTAGCTCGCTCGATTGCAAGGTACTCAGCTTTATCAACTTCTTCGCAGCCGCCGTAGTAGCGCTTGCCTGGATAGCCCTCGGCATATTTATTAGATAGCGATGATCCCATCGCCGCCAAAACTGCTCGTGATGTGAAGTTTTCAGATGCGATGAGCTGCAAATTTCTTTGTTGACGCTTAAGTTCTGATAATAAAACCGCGGCGATCTCTGGATCTTGTCGTGTGAGGGCTTCAAAATCGGGACCATAGAAAGTAGACATGGACCAATCTTATAGTGCAGTGGCTCCAGGCACGATATTTTGAATCTCTTCTAATGAGATTGCCCCGATTCGCAGTACGCGCACACCGGTTTCATCGGCCTCAATCACCGTCGAGAGTGGGCCATTTCGCAAAACTCCACTACTAAATTTAAAGGCAAGGTCGGACTCCAGAACCATTATTTCACTTATGGATTTAACTGCCAATCTGATAACTCTCTCTGCACTTCCAAATGAAAGAACTGAGGATCGATCTGCCCGACCTGCACTTGCAACGGCTAATGGTCCACTTTTAGCTAATAGAGCTTTAGCAAACTTACTTTTAGGAACTCGAATACTGACTTGATCTAACTGATTAGCATCCCCTAAATCCCAACTTAACCCTGTTTGAGGGCGAAGGTTCATCGATAACATTCCTGGCCAAAACTTCTTCATAAGCGCGGCGATCTCTGGAGTAATTTCACGCACAACACCCTGAGCGGTTTTTGCGCTACCGACTAAAACTTGGGCTGCGGTAAATAATGGATCTCCACGCAAGACATGCATGGCACGGACTGCATCATGCTTAAAGGCATCACAAACATATACATAACTATGTTCAAGGGGAATTGCAATTATGTAACCATCGGCGATTGCTTTGCACGCTTTATTAACATGACGTGGAAGTTCGCCTTTTTTCAGATCAATATCTTTGCTCATGGCTACCTCCTCACTGCACTAGTCCATCGTGGACGACCAACCAGGTCATCATGGAGTGTAATACTCTCGAAATCTAGAGCTAACTCACTCGCGATAGCGGCACCCTGCTCCTCGGTATGTTCGATAACTAATACTCCAGCAGATTTTAGTAGTCGGGCAGCTGCTGTAATAAAAATTGTTGGAAGCTCCATCCCCGTAGGCCCGCCAAACAAGGCGGCATGGGGCTCAAAGCCAGCGATATCGCGCGGCAAGGCCTGTGCATCTGGAATGTATGGCGGATTGGCAATGACAACATCGCATTTGATTCCCGGCAAGACATCGGCGACATCGCCTTCAACTACGCGAACATTCTGCGCAATTACTGAGACGTTTTTCTTGAGCCAGTAAATCGCCTCTGGGGATTTTTCAACTGCAATCACACGAGTATCTTTTGCCTCAGTTGCAATGGCTAGCGCCAGCGCCCCTGATCCTGCACCTAAGTCGATAACACTGACCGGAGCTGGCAGATTCTTAATGTGGGCTAATACAGCATCAACTAATAACTCTGATTCGGGCCGTGGAACTAATACACCTGGGCCAACTTCAATATCTAAGTATCTAAAGGGTGCAACACCAGTTAGATATTGCAATGGTTCGTGATTCATGCGCCGGTCCAATAGAGAAATAAACTGCTCCTCAATAACATCGGTATCACTGATTGCGGTGAGAGTGGTTTCAAGAAGAATTGGATTGTGAAGATCCATACGAGAGATACCTAAGACATGGGCTAACAAATGTTCGGCATCGACCTGGGATATCTGTGACTCGGCCAACTGTGATTTTGCATCACGAAGTAAGACCTTGATATCCATGGAGTTTTACTTCGTATTAGCTAAACGTGCAGCTTTGTCGGCATCGATTAAAGCTTGAATCATGTCATCGAGATCGCCATTTAATACTGCATCTAAATTATTTGATTTGTAATTGACGCGGTGATCACTTATGCGGTTTTCAGGATAGTTATATGTACGAATTCGCTCAGATCTATCGACGGTTCGAACTTGGCTTTTGCGCTCGGCTGAGGCGGCCGCCTCTTGAGCCTCTTGGGCTGCAGCCAATAGACGTGCACGAAGAATTCGCAGTGCAGACTCTTTATTCTGCAGCTGGCTCTTCTCATTCTGACATGAGACAACTATGCCCGTTGGAACGTGGGTTAAACGCACTGCAGAGTCAGTTGTATTAACAGACTGTCCACCAGGACCTGATGAGCGAAAAACATCTACACGTACATCGTTCATATTTAATTCGACATCGATCTCTTCGGCCTCTGGCAGGATAAGCACGCCGGCAGCCGATGTATGAATACGTCCTTGGCTCTCAGTCTCAGGAACTCGCTGCACGCGGTGTACTCCACCTTCAAATTTAAGACGCGCATACGGTGACTCACCTGGAGCTGAAACGCCCTTTGACTTAATGCCGACAGAGATATCTTTATAGCCACCCATCTCACTTTCAGTGGAGTCAATGATTTCAACTTTCCAATTATGGCGCTCGGCATAGCGCATATACATACGCAGTAAATCTCCGGCAAAGATTGCAGACTCATCACCGCCGGCACCGGCCTTCACTTCTAGGATTACATCGCGATCATCGTTAGGGTCACGTGGAAGTAATAACTCCTCTAACTTCTCCCCTGCACTCACGGCTGTTGCCTCAAGGGCTGGAATCTCAGATGCAAAATCCGCATCCGCTAGCGCTAGCTCCTTAGCGGCCAATAAATCATCTTCGGCAGATTTCCAGGCTTTAAATCCAGCGACCACCGGACCTAACTGGGCATAGCGACGACCAAGTTTGCGTGCATTGGCCTGATCATCGTGAATTGATGGATCGGCCATCGCAGCTTCGAGTTCGGCGTATTCGCGGACCATTTCGTGGGCCGATGCAAAGCGATCGTTACTCATGTGGGCTCTCCTTCCTTGCGATCTAGATGAGTAGTGGGGTTTGAGAAATAAAAAAACCGCGAGCGCAACCTAAGGGTTGCGATGCGGTCTCTTTAAAAAGCTACTTGGCTTCGGTCGAAACCGCGGCGTTCTCTTTGTTGGCGAGTTTTCCAAAGCGCTCTTCGAACTTAGCTACGCGTCCACCAGTATCAAGAATGCGCTGCTTGCCGGTATAGAACGGGTGGCAGACAGAACAGACTTCAACGTAGATTGAACCACTGGCAACAGTTGAGCGAGTAAGAAACTTCTCACCGCAACCACAGGTTACCTGGGTCTCTTTGTACTCTGGGTGGATCTCTGGCTTCATTGTTCTTCCCTCATTTATGTTTGGATCTCGGTAAGCGAGTGAACCAAACGGATTGGTTAACGTAGATAAGAGTAGGGGCAAAGCCCAACTTTTATGAAATTTACGCCTAATTACTTGCTGTCATCAGGGCCAGAGGTTGTCTTCTGGATCTGCATCAAGAACTCAACGTTGGATTTGGTACCCTTCATCTTCTCAAGGAGAAGTTCGAGAGCTGCTTGTGGCTCAAGTGCATGCAGCACACGACGTAGCTTCCAGACAATGTTGAGCTCTTCTGAGCCCATAAGGATCTCTTCCTTACGGGTACCAGATGCAACAACGTTAACGGCTGGGAAGATGCGCTTATCTGCAAGGCGACGATCCAGGATTAACTCCATGTTTCCAGTGCCCTTAAACTCCTCGAAGATAACTTCATCCATACGAGAGCCGGTATCAACAAGTGCCGTTGCAAGAATTGTTAGCGATCCACCATCTTCAATATTACGTGCGGCACCAAAGAACTTCTTAGGTGGATACAACGCAGCTGAATCAACACCACCAGAAAGGATTCGACCGGACGCGGGTGCTGAGATGTTATATGCACGGCCTAAACGAGTAATTGAGTCAAGTAGTACAACCACGTCATGACCGAGTTCAACAAGGCGCTTTGCGCGCTCAATGGCAAGCTCGGCAATCGTCGTGTGATCATCGGCTGGTCGATCAAAGGTTGACGCGATTACTTCACCCTTAACAGAGCGCTGCATATCGGTAACTTCCTCTGGACGCTCATCGACTAGAACAACCATCAAGTGGCACTCTGGGTTATTTGTTGTAATCGCATTAGCAATCGCCTGAAGAACCATCGTCTTACCAGCCTTTGGTGGTGAAACAATGAGTCCGCGTTGGCCCTTACCAATGGGTGCAATCAAATCGATGACACGTGTTGTTAATACATGGGGCTCGGTCTCAAGGCGCAGCCGCTCCTGTGGGTACAACGGAGTTAGCTTGCCAAATTCGACACGGTTACGGGCCTCATCTGGGCTCATTCCATTGACGGTTTCAAGAGTAATAAGTGCATTGAACTTCTGCTTTGTCTCACCTTCGCGTGCTTGACGCACCTGGCCTGTAACGACATCTCCTTTGCGAAGACCGTTTTTGCGTACTTGTGCCAATGTTACGTAGACATCGTTAGGGCCTGGCAAGTAGCCAGAGGTGCGGATGAAGCCATAGCTATCGAGAATATCGAGTAGACCGCTCACTGGTACTAAAACATCGTCTTCGCTCAGAACTGGCTCGCGATCTTCGCGTGGTGCACGGTCGCGGTTATTGCGGTCGCGGTTGCGATCTCGCCCACGCCCACGATCATGGCGATCATGGCGCCCACCACGGTCGTTGTTGCGTTGATCGTTACCGCTCTGGGGCGCTGAATCATCTTCGCCATCATCATCTGAATCTTGATTGCTATGAGCTACCGGCTTGCTCTCCTTCTTACGGCTATTGCGAGCCTCACGGCGCGCTTCACGTTCGGCTTTAGCCGCTTCGCGATTCTTAGCCTGTAAATCGGCGATCGCTTCGACCAGTGCATCCTTCTTCATCTTTGCTGCGCCATCGACACCTAACTGTGTTGCAACAGTTTTTAACTTTGGCAGGGTCATTGCGCCAAGCTCGGGACTTTGTGAACGTACTGGCTCTTCTGTTGTTGTCATCTGTTTCTTTTCGCTATTGGTTTACGGGCTTATATTTATAACCCGTGGAACGGTGGATTGTTTCTCTTGGTTTATCTGATGTGTTACTGGCCGATATAAAAGGCCCCTAGCAGATGGCTCAATGTTAGCAGTCCGCCTGCGTAAGGACAAAATTTAGCCTCAAATGAGGCTGGCACCAGTTCGAGAGATTCCAAGGGCCATGGCGGTGAATGTATCGCCAGCGGCGCGAGTGAGCTCATCGACCTCGGCCGATCCCCCAGTGTGCAGAACCAAAATCGTTGGACCCGCCCCAGAGATAAAGGCGGCTACCCCGGCCCTGCGCAGCTTCATAAGAAGGGTGAATGAGGATGGCATTGCATCGGCGCGATATGACTGATGCAGGAAATCCTCGGTTGCAGTGTGCAGTAGATCTGGACGGTGTTGCAATGCATGTACGAGCAGGGCTGTATGTGCTGAGTTCTTAACGGCATCGGCATGTGTAATTAAATCAGGGAGCATTTTGCGCGCCTTCGATGTAGATACTGAAGTCGATGGAATAAAGGCAACGGCGCTTATTCGCGGATCTACCACCAACTGAACTGACAATGCAACGTTGTGACCGTGCTGTAGCTCTTGCCAAGCAATTGTGGCTCCACCGAAAATTGCAGCTGCAACATTATCGGGGTGGCCCTCCATCTCATTGGCTAAGTTCAACATATCGTCATTACTCATCCGTTCATTGCCACCCAAGACAAGTGCACGGGCAAGTGATAATCCGCCAACAATTGCACTGGCCGATGATCCAAGGCCACGAGAATGTGGAATCACATTTAATGCACGCAGTGCAATACCGCGGGGCTTGCCTCCAAGAAACTCAAAACCCTTGTACATCGATTTAATAACTAAATTCTTTTCATTACGCGGTAGGGCATCTGCGCCCTCACCAGATATATCGATATCAATTATCTGTTCATCTAAAACCTGCGCGATATATCTATCCTGTAGGGCAAGGGCTAAACCTAAAGAGTCAAAACCTGGACCTAAATTAGCGCTCGTGGCAGGCACTTGCACCTGCATCGCTTGTGCTCTAAAAGTCGGCTTCATCTTAAATAAGGCCTAACGCCTTTGCGGCGGCTTTGAGATTGACCGGAACCACAACTGGCTTTTTCGCAGTATCTAATGCATATGGAATGTCTTTTAATCCGTGGCCAGTAACTGTAATAACTATTGTCTTATCTTTGGGCAGTTTGCCGGCCTTCTTATATTTAATGAGTCCAGCTAAACCTGCAGCCGATGAGGGCTCGACAAAGACTCCCTCTTTAGCTGCAATTAAGCGGTATGCGGCAAGGATCTCTCTATCGGTTACAGCGTCAATCACGCCCCCCGATGAGTCACGGGCATCTACTGCTTGTGCCCACGAAGCTGGATTTCCAATGCGGATTGCAGTGGCAATTGTTTCGGGATTCTTAATAACTTTGCCTTTAACAATCGGTGCCGCACCTGCAGCTTGAAAGCCATACATCGCAGGTAAGCGCCAACACATGCCATCGTTGTTGTACTCCTTATAGCCCTTCCAATAAGCGGTGATGTTTCCGGCATTGCCAACAGGCATTGCATGAATGTCAGGGGCATCTCCCAACATATCGACAACTTCAAAGGCTGCAGTCTTTTGTCCCTCGATACGGAATGGATTAACTGAGTTAACGAGAGCGACTGGAAAGTTTTCCGATAGTTCGCGGGCCAGAGTTAGACAGTCATCGAAGTTTCCATTGACTTGCAAAATTGTTGAGTTATGAATTACGGCCTGGGCTAACTTGCCCATAGCGATCTTGCCCTTCGGAATTAATACAGCGGGAGTCATTCCCGCCTTGACGGCATAGGCCGAAGCTGAGGCCGAAGTATTTCCAGTGGATGCGCAGATAACTGCCTTGGCTCCAGCTTCGGCGGCTTTTGAAATCGCCATAGTCATTCCGCGATCTTTAAAAGAGCCTGTTGGATTCAGGCCTTCGTATTTAATCCAGACATTATTGCCCAGTAACTCAGAGAGAAATGCTGCATGAATAAGTGGAGTCCCACCTTCACGCAGAGAGATTATTGGAGTGTTTGCATTAACAGGTAAGCGGTGACGGTACTCCTCGATCACTCCGCGCCATTGATGAGCACTCTTGTGTTTGGATTCAAAGATGGCCATTTAGGAGACCACACCTTCAACACGAATCACTGATTCAACTCTGCCAACGATATCCATTGCAGACAATTTCTCTATACAGGCAGTTAGTGAGGCCTCAGATGCTGCGTGAGTTACGACAATGAGCTCGGCATCACTGTCCTTGCCTGCCTGTCGAACAGTTTGAATTGAAATATCTTCAGTTGCAAATGTCTGTGCGATAGCTGCTAAAACACCTGATTTGTCGGCTACATGTAAGCGCACAAAGAACTGAGATTTTACTTCACCGACAGGAGCGATATCTAAATCGGCGTAATCAGATTCACCGTATCCAACCGTTGAATATGCGCGGTGACGTGTGACTGCAACTAGATCACCCAATATCGCCGATGCAGTTGGTGCACCACCTGCCCCTCGTCCATAAAACATCAACTCGCCAGCGGCCTCAGATTCTACGTATACGGCGTTAAATGCATTACGAACAGAGGCAAGCGGGTGCGAGTTCGGCAAAATCATTGGGTGCACACGCACTGAAATCTCATCATTAACGGTTATTTCAGCGATAGCTAACAGCTTAATTACTGCCTTCATTGACTGTGCGGCATTCACATCATCAAGTGAAATCTTTGTAATACCCTCACAGTAAACCTCATCGATTGTGACCGTGCTGTGGAAAGCCAAACTCGCTAAGAGCGCAGCCTTTGCTGCAGCATCATGGCCCTCAACATCGGCAGTTGGATCGGCCTCGGCATACCCCAGAGCTTGTGCCTCTTTTAATACATCGGCGAACTCTCGTCCCTCTTCATGCATCTTTGTTAAAATGTAGTTAGTTGTACCGTTAACGATTCCCATGACGCGGGTAATTTGATCACCAGCTAACGACTCGCGCATTGAGCGGATAATCGGAATCGCACCAGCTACGGCCGCCTCGTAATACAAATCTACTTTTGCAGCATCGGCGGCGTTAAAGAGTTCGTGCCCATGTGTTGCAAGCAAGGCTTTATTTGCAGTAATAACTGATTTCTTATTTTTAATCGCCTCTAAAATCAAAGTGCGTGCAGGTTCTATGCCGCCCATAACTTCAATAACAATATTTATACCGGGATCAGTAACGATTGAATTTAAATCTGTTGTAATCATCGTTGCATCGATGCCTTCACGTGGGGTATTACTGCGCACGCCGACTCTTTTTAAGATCAGTAAGGCACCTGAGCGGTCAGAGAGCTCCTGGCGATCAGATTGCAGCAGGCGGGCGACTTGGCTGCCGACAACTCCGGCGCCAAGCATTCCTATTGAGATTGTTTTCAACTCTGCATCCATGCGGGTTATTCTTTCACAGATGCCAGTAACGGCGTTAAATATCCAATCCCAGCAGATCTGCCTCACTCTCACGGCGCACAATCACGCGGGCTTTTCCATTCTTAACTGCAATTACTGGCGGCCGCAGAACATGATTGTAGTTACTGGCCATGCTGCGACCATATGCACCAGTTGCAGGGGTAGCTAATAAATCTCCAGGTGCGATATCACCAGCAAGTTCAATGGAGTAGATAAGAATGTCACCGGTCTCACAATGCTTTCCAACTAATCGAGTAGAAAGTAATGGGGCAGTGCTGGTGCGATTTGCAAGAAGGGCCGTGTATTCGGCTGCATAGAGCGAGGGTCGAATATTGTCGCTCATTCCACCATCAATAGAGATGTAACGGCGATTATCTCCGTTTTCAAGGGTGACATCTTTAACGGTGCCGACCTCATAGAGAGTAAACATCGTTGGCCCAACAATGGCTCGGCCTGGTTCGATTGAAATCTTTGGAAGAGTCAAACTATGTACTGCGCAGTTTCTTCTCACTGCAGTTGCAAGAGCTTGCATTACTACCGATGGTGCTAACTCTTCATCACCAGGAACGTAGTGGATTCCATATCCCCCACCTAGATCTAGCTCGGGTAGCTCAACTCCAAATGCATCACGGTACTTAGCTAGTAGTGCAATGAGTCGCTCGGCGCTAATTTCAAAAGAGTCAGTATCTAAAATCTGCGAACCGATGTGTGCATGAAAGCCCCGTAGCTCAATGGATGAATGCGTGCGCACCGCTTCGATCGCTCTCCATGCCGAACCACTTGCAATTGAGAAACCAAACTTGACGTCTTCGTGGGCCGTTGCAATTGATTCGTGGGTATGTGCTTCGATACCTGGAGTTAAACGCAGTAATACTTTTTGGACTTTGCCGTGCTGAGTAGCAGCTGTGGCAACTCGATCAATTTCATATAGCGAATCAATCACAATGGTACCTACACCGACAGCGACAGCCTTATCTATCTCAGCTACAGATTTATTATTGCCATGGAGCTCAATCTTTGCAGGATCAACTCCGCCTGCAAGTGCCACTGCGAGTTCACCGCCAGTGCAGACATCGATACCAATCCCAATATCTTTTATCCAGCGAGCCACCTCGGTACAGATAAAGGCCTTTGCGGCGTAGTAAACAGTTCCAGCACTATCGCCAAACGCGCTCTTGAGCGCACTATCCCAAGAGATTGTACGGGCACGAAAATCCGCCTCATCCATAATAAAAACCGGAGTTGCAAACTCTTGAGCAAGTGCCGTTGCACTAATTCCAGAGATTGAAAGCTCCTCGCCCGTTAAAACATTAGAGGACCACATAACTACATCCTCTCCGGTGCGCTCACACCTAATAAATCCAAACCATTAGCGATCACTACTTGTGTAGATGTACAGAGTAGTAGTCGGGCTATGTGCAGTGGCGTTGTATTTTCTTCACCCATTGGTAGTACGCGGCAATCGGCATAGAAGCCGTGATATGTGCCGGCTAAATCCTCAAGGTAGCGCGCTATGCGGTGCGGTTGGCGCATTTCGGCGGCGGATGCGACAACACGAGGAAACTCTGCGAGCTTGCCCAG
>CAXNDE010000029.1:0-12194 GCA_964201135.1 Candidatus Planktophila sp. | reverse complement strand
ATAATCTGGTTTCCATCAATGTCGAGCAAGATGGCATCACTTGCGCGTTCGATAATGACTGGAATGGCCATGCCCAATCCGCCAGATGTCGCGTCGCTTCGGCGCTTGAGCGCCTCAATAGATTTTGGTCCCGGAATAGCTGTGACCAGACGACGCTCTTGGGTCAGATTAGTCAGTGTGTTCATGGTGAAAGTCTAAGGCCTTATTTCTCATGCAGGGCCCTAGAAGTTAGGCTTGGGCTATGAGTTCACTGAGAGATTCGGCACCGCTTCTACATGCCTACCTCTCCTACTTTGAGAGCGAGCGTCACCCCTTCACGATCCCTGGTCACAAGCAGAGAGCATCACGCTTAGATGCCGGACTCGGATTAGTCGTTGATAGCGATACACCTTTATATGGTGGTCTCGATGAGATTAAATTAACTAACCAAGTATTAAAAGAGGCAGAAGCCCTCGCCGCCGCATTGTGGGGGGCGGATTATGCCCGCTTTTCAATGGGTGGTTCGACTCATGCAAATCAAGCGATTATTTTGGCCCTTGGAAAACCAGGTGACAAGGTTGCCTTATCGCGCACTGCGCACCGCTCGGTTTTAAGCGCTCTTGTACTGGCAGGTTTAGAGCCGATCTGGTTATCACCGCACATTGATGCGGCAACGGGTGTACCAATTGGAATCTCTGTTGCTGAGTTTGAAAAAATAATCGTCCAAAAACCAATCGCACTTTTATTAACTGAGCCCGGGTATTTAGGCACGTTATCTGATCTGCCCGCACTTGTTAAGGCTGCACATGCACATGCAATCCCAGTAATAGTAGATGCGGCATGGGGTGGACACTTTGGTTTTTCAACTGACGTACCTGCGCACTGTTTGGCAATGGGAGCAGATGCCTTAATAACGAGTACTCATAAAGCCCTACCTGGTTACAGTGCATCGGCCTTGCTGATCGCGCAAGGCGCATATTTAAACCTCGATCGCATTGAGGCGAGCTTTGAAACTACCCATACGACTTCACCTGCAGGTGCCCCATTAGCCTCTATCGATGGCTGTCGTGCACTCCTGCAAACTCGAGGTCAACAGTTAATCTCGGATTTAGTAACAAACGTTGAAGCATTCAAACACGAGGTGCAGTCACACTTTGATCTACCCATCTTTTTAAATCCCAGTGATTTTCCAGCTGGCCGTTTTGATCCAACAAAGATTGTTTTGCGGGCCCATCAATTAGGGGCATCAGGTATTGAGATTGAAAAGCTGCTCCAGGCCCAGCTCATCCGCGTTGAAATGGCTGATAGTGACACGATTGTTTTCTTAGCGACCTTGGTAGATTCGAAAGAGGATTTGAATCAATTAGCCACAGCGCTCATCCCAATCCTAAAATCTGCGCAGAAATCCCCACGCACTACCGCTACCTCTTTGAGCTGGTCAGTCGTTCCAACTGTTGCGATCTCAATGCGCGATGCCTATTTTGCAGAGACAGAGATGGTGAGCGCCGAAAAAGCCGTGGGCCGTATCGCTGCCGACTTAATCGCGCCATATCCCCCAGGGGTTGCCGTGGTTGCACCAGGTGAAGTATTAACAAAAGTTATAGTGGAAGGCTTAGCTACTACAAAGGCGGCAGGAGTGCGCATCGCCTATGCCACCGATCCAACACTTGCCTCCTATCGAGTTGTTAAGAGTTAAGCCAGAGTTCCATAAAATGCAACATAAGGCTGGCTCGCATTCATTCAATCGAGAGATTAAGGTGAGCACTATGGCGACAAATACTAACTGGCATCAAAGAGCTCTAGATTTAAAACCACAATCTAAGATTTTTATTAATGGCGCTTATGTAGATGCGGCATCAGGGAAAACCTTCCAAGATATCGCACCACACGATGATCGCCTTATTGCACATGTGGCATCGGGAGATGTTGAAGATGTAGATCGCGCAGTTACATCTAGTAAGAAAGTATTTGATGATGGCACTTGGCGCGAGATGAATCCACGGGATAAAAAAGCGATTATGCTGCGATGGTCTGCTCTCATGCTTGAAAATAAAGAGGATCTGGCCTTACTTGAGGCCGTTGATACTGGAAAACCAATCGCTGACACATTATCTGTAGATGTACCAAATGCTGCCAGAGTAATCTCTTGGTATGGCGAGGCGATTGATAAGAGATATGACGAGGTCGCACCAGCCCCGCGCAGCGCACTTGCAATGATTACGCGCGAGCCCCTTGGCGTCATTGGCGCGGTGGTGCCCTGGAACTATCCAATGATGATTGCCTCATGGAAGATTGGGCCGGCAGTTGCGATGGGCAACAGCATTGTTGTAAAGCCTGCCGAGAACTCATCTCTGAGTACTCTGAAGATGGCAGAGCTTGCCATTGAGGCGGGCTTGCCTGCCGGTGTTTTTAACGTAGTACCGGGTCTTGGGGCTGAGGCTGGTGCAGCCCTTGCCCTCCATATGGATGTTGCAAAGATTGCATTTACCGGTAGCCCGGCCGTTGGGCGCAAGATGTTGGAGTACGCCGCGCAATCAAATATGAAGCAAGTTGCATTAGAACTCGGCGGAAAAAGTGCGCAAGTAATTCTTAATGACTGCGTTGATCTTGAAGCTGCAGCATCTGCAGTTGCCTGGGCGATTTACTACAACGCAGGACAGACATGTAGCGCTGGATCTCGAATCATTGTTGAAAAGGGGATCAAGGAAGAGTTGTTTGCTCACTTGCGCACCTTCTTAGAGAGCTTCGTCGTTGGAAGCCAGTTCGACCCAACAACTCAGATGGCTGGCTTAGTCTCGAAAGTCCAGCGAGATCGCGTCAATGCTTATTTGGATTTAATTGGCCGCGATGGCGAGAAAATTATCTTTGGTGGAGAAAAAACCCACGGTGCCGATTTACTGATTGCACCAACGTTAATCGATAACGTTAAAGCGACATCACGCCTTGCGCAGGAGGAAATCTTTGGCCCAGTCTTAGTCTCTATCGATGCTAAAGATGCCGATGAGGCCATTGCAATCGCCAACGGCACTGATTACAGCTTGGCCGCCTCTATCTGGACGAGCAACATAGCTAAAGCCCACACCCTTGCACGGCGATTGCGTGCCGGCACTGTCTGGGTTAATACCTTCGATATGGTCGATGTCATCACACCCATTGGCGGCTTTGGATTATCGGGCAGTGGC
Organism: Candidatus Planktophila sp.; assembly: GCA_964201135.1. GTDB lineage: Bacteria > Actinomycetota > Actinomycetes > Nanopelagicales > Nanopelagicaceae > Planktophila. The sequence continues at coordinate 9,033 of CAXNDE010000029.1, read as the reverse complement.
CGCGATAAATCTCTCCATGCATTAGATACCTATAGCGCTTTAAAGACCACCTGGATAGATCTTAATTAACTACTAAATAAGAGGAGACATTGTCGTGAAGATGAAAGCTGCAGTTCTAGATGGTGTTGGATCTACCTTTGTAGTGCGAGAATTAGATTTAGATAAGCCACAATCCGGTGAACTACTTGTTAAAGTTGCCGCTAGTGGATTGTGTGCAAGTGATTTAAATGCCATCGATGGAAAGCGAAAGTTAGTTCCATTCCCTGCCGTAATCGGACATGAGGCCGCGGGTGTAGTAATCGAAGTTGGACCAGACACTGCCGGTTTTGCTACAGGTGATCACGTGATTATGTCGATTGTTCCTAACTGTGGAAGTTGTGAGTACTGTCAATCCAATCGTCCCAACTACTGCTCCACTGCCGGCAATGCAATGTCGGTCGGCGGATTATTTGATGGCACCAGTCGATTGAGCCACAATGGTGAAAAAGTTAATCACTTTTTAACCGTTGCATCATTTGCCGAATACGTTGTGGTGCCAGCATCTGGCGCAGTGGTCATTCCAAAGGAGATGCCCCTTGATCGCGCTGCACTTATTAGTTGCGCAGTGCTAACTGGCTATGGCGCAGTTATGAATACAGCTAAAGTAAAGAGCGGCTCGCGCGTTGGCGTCTTTGGCTGCGGCGGAGTTGGTTTAAATATCGTGCAAGGAGCTCGCATGGCTGGGGCTAGAACAATAATTGCAGTCGATGTTACAGATGAAAAGTTAGAGCTTGCTCGAAAGGTCGGTGCAACTCATACGATCAATGCATCAACATCTGATCCGGTCGCTGAAGTCAAGAAGATCTGCGGCGGCGTTGACTACGCCTTTGAGGCTTTGGGTCGCGAAGCAACAATCCAACAGGCTTGGGGCAGCGTCGATGTCGATGGAGGGTTGATTTTGGTCGGCATATTAAAAAATGGAGCCACGCTGACCCTGGATGCCGGTCCCTTCATTAATGAGCAGTGGATCAAGGGCTGTTACTTTGGCTCGGCTAACCTGAAAGAGGACGTACCAACGTTAGTAAAAAGTTATCTAAATGGTCACCTATTCCTAGACGAACTCATCTCAGAGCGGATAGATTTAGAGGGTCTTGACTTAGCTTTTGATCGATTACGGGCGGGAGAAGGCACGCGCAACGTCTTGGTCTTTGACTAAGTAACGTTTCGAGTAAGTACAAAATTCCAGACCACTTGCCGTCAACACGTGTACTGCAAGGGGTAAGGATGTATGAGATAAGCACATACCACTTACATATGGAGGGGAACATAGTGAAATTTTCAAAACTAACGAGCGGATCCGTAGCTGCAGCACTTGTTGTTGCACTTGCGATTCCCGTAGTACAAAGTTCGTCAGCATCTGCTGCAGGTAGAGATATCAGCAAGGCTACGTCTGCCTCACAAGCCGGCGGCGTTGCTGGACTTGCAGCTGCATGTAAGAAAGAAGGACAGCTAAACACCATCGCCTTGCCTCATTACTGGGCTAACTACAAAGGAATGATAGATGGCTTCAAAGCCACTTATGGCGTCAAGGTCGATGAGGCTGACCCAGAGGCTTCATCTCAACAAGAGATCGATGCGGCTGTAACACTCAAGGGTACACAGCGCTCTCCGGACGTCTTTGATGTCGGACTTGCAGTTGCAGTCAAATATCTCAACACCGGAACTTTTGCCCCGTACAAGGTAAGAAGTTGGAACAACTTATCCTTTGCCAAGGATATAGATCCAAGTGCGCAGGTAACACCAAACTACACAGGTACTCTGACTATTGGTTACAGTGGCTCACTAGGAACAATTACCAAACTTGATGATCTTTTTGATCCGAAGTTCAAGGGCAAGGTCGCCCTCAACGGTGATCCACTAGGCTCCTCGACTGGCATGAACGGTATCTTCATGATTAATAAGGCACTTGGCGGAACATTTGATGATACTTCAAAGGCCGTTGCATGGTTTGCCAAGCTCAAAGCCCTCGGTAACTTCATTAACGTCAACCCAACAGAGGCCACAGTCGCATCGGGTCAGACACCAGTAGTTATTGATAATGGTTACGTCCAAGCAGGAATCATCAAGACAATGGCCGCTGCTGGCAAGGTATGGAAGATGTACACACCAGCTGCAGTTGGATCGACCTACAACAGTGCAGTCTCTGCATGGGCACCGCACCCAGCGTGTGCACGCCTGTGGATGGAGTACACATTGAGTGAGGCCGGTGCTGATTTCTGGGCAGTGGGTGGAGCTACTCCAACTCTTTGGGTGCATCTACTCAAGACAAAGCGTGCCAGCGCTGCTGGTAAGGCTGCAATCGGAAACAGCAAGACTAATGCTGAAAAGGCAACATCTGATCAGACTGTAAAGGCCCGTGCATACCTCAAGACTGCATGGCCTGCAGCTGTAGGAACAAACTAAAACTGAGTCCGCAGTAATTGACTCAACTTCAATACAAGAGAACCGGTTCTGCCAATGGCAGGACCGGTTCTCGGTATTGGCGCAGCAAAACCGCCTATCTCGGCGTTTTACCCTTTCTAGCCTTCACTGGGATTTTTCTTTTATATCCAACGTGGAACGTTGTCTCTGGAGCCTTTAGAGATAATTACGGAGAGTTCAGCACAACTATTCTGAAATCAGTTTTTAACGACTCCATTGCGCGTAAAGCCTTTGGTAACTCCCTAGAGCTCTCAGCTAAAACGGCCATTGTGGGTGCGATACTAGGAGGTCTTTTTGCCTGGGCGATCGCTACCGGAAAACCCGGTGGCCTCTTCTATAAGGTTTCAGTTGCACTCAGTAGCGTCTTAGCCCAGTTCGGTGGCGTCATGCTTGTCTTTGCCTTCTTGGCAACCTTTGGTTTCAATGGCCTTATTCTCACCTTTGCCACTCAGTACCTGCCCACTACTTTTCTAGCCGATGCGAGCTGGCTCTATAGTATGAATGGCCTCGCCGTGCTCTACACATTTTTCCAGATTCCTTTAATGGTCTTAGTCTTCCTTCCTACCCTTGAAAATTTAAAGCCCCAGTGGCGTGAGGCATCTGATGCTCTAGGCGGTAAGTCATTTGAGTACTGGCTGCGCGTAGGAATCCCAATTTTGACACCCTCTTTTGCAGGTGCCGCTCTATTGCTCTTCGTCAACTCTTTTTCAGCCTATGCAACTGCAAATGTTCTCATCAACTTGGCCGATTATTTAACTCCCCTGCAGATTGCAACGGCGTTAACGAGTGAGACTGGCGGATCAAATCCGGCCGAGGCCAAGGTTCTCTCTTTCTATATGGTTATCGTTGTAACGGTTGTCATGACCATGTATGCATTACTTCGTCGCAAGGTAAGTAACTGGGAGCAGAGACGATGAAGCAAACCCTCGGAGTTCGCCTGTGGCGCCTTAGCATTATCGCTTTCGTAGCTGTCTATCTTGTGGTCCCGTTATATGCAATGTTTGATTTCTCGACAAAGCCCTTTGGCTTTGCCGATAAGGGGCGTACTTTCCGAGCTTGGCAGATGATTGGAGAGCAGCAGGATTTATTTCAAGCCGTTACTCGCTCTCTCATCTCTGCAGCGATTGTGATGGCACTGATTCTCTTTCTTGTTGTTCCGACGGCTATTTGGGTACATCTCAAGCTACCGCTACTGCGACGTCCATTTGAATTACTCTGCCTCTTACCTCTTGCCATTCCAGCCATTGTTATCGTGGTGGGTATCGCACCTTTATACCGTTGGATCTCAATAAATGTGAGTGAGTCCCCAATAACCCTAGCGGGCGTCTATTCGATGTTGATTCTGCCCTATACCTATCGCTCACTTTCTGCGGCCCTCGATGCCGTGGATATTCATACCTTGGCCGAAGCCGCTACAACATTAGGCGCCACAATTTCACGGGTAATTTTTGGAATCATCATGCCGACAATTAGGACTGGAATCATTAACGGTTCATTCATTGCCATAGCCCTAGTTTTGGGTGAGTACACCATCGCAAATATTCTAAACTTCAAGACCTTCCAAGTCGTCATCGCCCAAATCGGTCGCAGCAATGGAAATGTGGCAGTGGCAGTCTCCCTTGCCTCACTATTGTTTGTCCTATTTTTACTTCTGCTCATTCCCAACAAAAAACGTCAAGGTACAGTCCTTGATGTTGACCTCGCCTAATAGATAAGGAGCCATACGTTGAGCGCATCGGCATATGTACAGTTAGTTGATCTTGCTAAGTACTTTGGCAAAGTCAAAGCCCTCGATGGCTTGAGCCTTGATATTGCCGAAGGCGAGCTTGTGGCACTCCTTGGTCCATCGGGCTGCGGTAAGACGACTGCCCTTCGCGCATTAGCTGGGCTGCAAGAGCTAGACCGTGGAGCGATGATAGTTGATGGTAAAGATGTAACCTTTCAAAAGGCCAGCAGCCGGGGAATGGGAATGGTTTTTCAGGCCTACTCCCTCTTTCCACATATGACTGCGCGCGAAAATGTTGAGTACGGATTAAAGTTACGCGCACATAAGACCTCTGGAAATAAGCGCAAAGCTCGCTCGGCCGAACTTTTAGAGCTCGTTGGCCTGTCAACGCATGCCAACCACTATCCCCATCAACTATCTGGGGGTCAACAACAGCGTGTAGCACTGGCGCGCGCGATTGCAATCTCGCCCAAGGTCTTACTCCTTGATGAGCCGCTATCTGCCTTAGATGCCAAGGTACGAACACAGTTGCGCGAAGAGATTCGCCGTATTCAGGTAGAGCTTGGCACTACAACTTTATTTGTAACCCATGATCAAGAAGAGGCGCTGGGTATCGCCGATCGCGTTGGTGTTATGCGAAATGGTCAGTTAGAACAAATCGCAGCACCCGCCGAACTCTATGACCGTCCAAAGACGGCCTTTGTCGCCGAGTTTGTTGGTTTAACTAATCCCCTTGCTGGGAAAGTAAATGGTGGATCGATTGAAGTTCTTGGCGGCGTTGTAAAGACACTTCCAGGTTCGATTACATCGGGTGCCGGAATTGCACTGGTGCGCCCCGAAAGTATCGATGTCGTGGCTAGCAAATCAGGTAACGCGACTATCTTTTCAGCCAGCTTCTTGGGTGCGACATGTCGCCTCAGTATTTTGATGAGCGATGGAGGCCGTGTGACTGCTCAGCTACCAAGTCCTGATGCAGCTGGTCTTGGTGCTGGTGTGGGCGTGAAAGTTTCGCTACTAGATATTCCAGTATTCGTGAAGGCTGCAGGATGATCTTTGGAAAAATCACAACGCTTGAAACTTTTACAGATGAGTTCGTAGCCTTTGTAAAAGTAACTACATCTGATGGTCATATCGGTTGGGGCCAAACATCTACGTATCACGCCGATATAACTGCACAAATCCTTCACCGACAGATCGCTCCATGGGTTTTAGGTAAAGATGCATCCGATATTGGGGCACTCATTACTCTAGTTGAAGCGCGTGAACATAAATTCCCTGGTAGTTATCGAGCTCGTGCAAATGCCGGATTAGATACAGCGCTGTGGGATCTGCGTGGGCGCGTTGAGGGCAAGCCTGTCGTTGAATTACTGGGTGGAGCCCCTAAGAAACTGCGCACGTATGCATCTTCAATGAAGCGTGACATAACGCCACAGCAAGAGGCCGATAGATTTGTAAAGTTACGAGATGAGTGTGGCTTTGATGCATTCAAATGGCGAGTCGGCGCCGAATGTGGCAATGACATTGACGAGTGGCCAGGACGTACTGAGGAGGTTGTGCCAGTAGTTTCTCGAGCATTGGGTGATGGAGTTTCAAAATTAGTAGATGGCAATAGTGGTTTTTCTCCCAAGCGTGCAATTGAAGTCGGTGCTTTGCTTGAAGCCGAAGGTATAAGCCACTTTGAAGAGCCATGCAAGTACTGGGAGCTTGAGGAGACTAAAGAAGTAACCGAGGCTCTATCAATCGATGTAACTGGTGGAGAGCAAGATTGGGATTTAGTGACATGGCAACGCATGATCAATATGCGCGCTGTTGATGTTCTGCAGCCTGACATTATGTACATGGGTGGTATCTGGCGGACATTAAAAGTTGTTGAGCTGGCTAGACAAGCTGGAATGCCAATCACGCCTCATAGCGCAAATCTCTCACTCGTAACCATATGCACAATGCATCTTCTTGGCGCAATTGATAACCCTGGAAAATACCTTGAACTCTCTATTGAGGGCTTTGACTATTATCCCTGGCAAAAAGATCTATTTTTAGGCAATCCCTTTGCAATAGAGGATGGAAAGATAGAGATTCCATCGGCACCTGGTTGGGGTGTAGAGATTAATCCTGACTGGCTAGCAAAAGCCAAGCGCCAAGTGTCAACCCTTTAAAAACCCACTCTGCAGTTTATATTAGGCTTTCCTTGTCTAATCCCATAGATTCAAGGTATGACAACGGAGTCAGCTTTCCAGACTGCGCGCGCACAATTGCGCACAGCGGTAGATCAATTAGGCCTTTCAGAAAATGATTGGCAAACACTTTCAACACCACGGCGAATTTTAGAAGTAGCCGTTCCGCTGCGTCGAGATAACGACAAAGTCGAAATGTATAAGGGCTACCGAGTCCAGTACTCAACAACGCGTGGACCTTCTAAAGGTGGAGTTCGTTTTCACCCGCAGATAGATCTGGAAGAGACAATCGCACTTGCGATGCTGATGACATGGAAATGCGCATTAACTAATCTGCCATTTGGTGGGGCTAAGGGTGGAATTGCAGTCGATGTTTCAACGCTATCGGATCGTGAAAATGAGCGTTTGACTCGACGTTATACATCAGAGATTTTGCCGATTATTGGACCAGAGCGCGATATTCCCGCACCTGATGTTGGAACCGATGAGCGCAATATGGCCTGGATGATGGATACATACTCAGTTAACGCTGGTTTTTCTGTTCCTGGAGTTGTCACTGGTAAGCCGATTGTGTTGGGTGGATCTCTTGGGCGAAACTCGGCAACTGGAGATGGTGTTGCAATCTCAACTCGCGAGGCGCTGCGAATGCGCGGCATTAACCCAGTCGGTGCAACGGTTGCGATTCAGGGCTTTGGAAAAGTTGGTTACTGGGCCGCGCTCGCCCTTGAAAGTATGGGATTAAAAGTTGTTGCAGTAAGTGATGTTAACGGCGCAGTCACTGGCTTTGAGAACGTCGGTGAGCTCTGGTCTCACTTTTTAACACACAAGAACTTAGATGCCCCTGGAACTGATCGCTTAACTAACACAGAGCTTTTGCATTTAGATGTCGATGTCTTTATCCCGGCCGCGCTATCTGATGCAATCACTGGTCAGAGCGCACTGGGTATTAAGGCCAAAATCGTGGTCGAAGGCGCTAACGCCCCAACCACACCTGAGGGTGATGCCATATTAAACGAAAAGGGAGTTCTCGTAGTCCCCGATATTTTGGCCAACTCGGGCGGTGTCATCGTCTCCTACTTTGAGTGGGTGCAAGATAAACAAAACTATGCCTGGGATGGTGATGAGGTCAAAACAAACCTAAACCGTATTTTAATGAAAGCCTTCCATGAGGTTGAAGAGATGGCTATTCGCCGAAAGGTCACCTGGCGTGAAGCTGCGCATATGCTGGGCGTTGCACGCGTTGCCGAGGCGCACAAACTACGTGGGCTCTATCCTTAACAATAGAAAAATCGGGCGCGAGAAATAAATCTCACGCCCGATTTTTAATTAGTTTTTTTACTTTGCAACAGCCCTCTTGAGCTTTGTTCCAGCGCTGACCTTGACGCCAGTGCGTGCAGGGATCTGCAGAACAGCACCGGTTTGTGGGTTACGGCCCGAGCGCGCCGCACGTGCAACTGCCTCGATTGAGATAAAGCCAGGTAGTACAAGCTTCTCCTTGCTCTGGAGCATTTTAATTGCAAGCTCCTCAAGGGCTTCTAATACCGCTGATACAGCGCTCTCGCTCTGCTTTGAATGTGCAGCCAACTTTGCGGTGATCTCTTTCTTATTCATTGTGAACTCTCCAGTACTTAGTTGAAGTTAACATAATGAATCCTGCCAGCAAAGGGCGCTAAATCACGCTCAACCACGCTGATTTAAGAGGTTTTTCACTCTATTTATCCAATTATCGCCGCTTTGAGCTCAAAAAGCGTTGCTACAGATTCCCTTGGCATCTATCTCGATAGAGCATTAGGGTTCGGAAGTGAGAAAAAATGTAGATGCAGATTTCTTAGCACTTCCACTATCGGCCGTCACAGATGCCGCAATTGGCGCAGCACAAGCCGCTGGTGCATCCCATGTTGATGTTCGGATTGAACGCACACGCACTGGCCTGCTTTCACTGCGTGATGCAAAGCCTGAGACACAAAGTGATGAAACCCTGGCCGGTCTTGGTGTTCGGGTAATCGTTGACGGTGCATGGGGCTTTGCATCATCTCCTGAGATCTCAGTTGCAACGGCCAAGAAGTTGGCTCTTACTGCAGTTGCGATGGCAAAGACATCCAAGCCACTCTCAACCGAGCTTGTCTGCCTTGTGAGCGAGCCGGTTTATGCACATCAAACATGGGTATCCGAGTATGAAATCGATCCATTTTCAATCTCAGACTCAGATAAGAAAGATCGCCTTGCGCATTTAAGTAATGAGTTGTTAAAGCACGGAAGCGTTAATCACACCTCAGCACATGCACTGTATGTTAAAGAGCAGAAGCACTATGCCGATTCATACGGAACGAGCACCACACAGCAGCGTGTACGTATTCAAACTCAGATTGAAGCGATTTCCATCGGTGCTAATGGCTTTGAATCTATGCGTACTTTAGCTCAGCCTGCCGGCTTTGGTTGGGAGTGGATGGGCAGTACGCATTGGAACTGGGATGCTGAGATTGCAGAGCTTCCTACATTATTAGCCGAAAAAACTCTATCGCCCTCGGTTGAGCCTGGCAGATACGACGTGCTGGTTCATCCATCTAACCTCTGGCTAACAATCCACGAATCGATTGGACATGCGACAGAGTTAGATCGAGCTATTGGCTATGAAGCAAACTATGCCGGTACATCTTTTGCAACACCCGATAA
>CAXNDE010000028.1:0-12488 GCA_964201135.1 Candidatus Planktophila sp. | reverse complement strand
TCTTGTCCCCACAAAAGTTCAATCGATTTCCTGCCATCGATGATCTGCACCACATATGCCTGACCACTTCGCACCTTCACTAACGCCACCGTGTCGGCGATCTCTGCTGGTAGTCCCATGAAGAAGGCAGCTGCCTCCACTGCCGATTCGTTGGTAGATGCGGTAATCCGTGGCAAACCTGTTACAGAGTTGATGGGAGTTGGAAAGCTGACTCCGTCGGCATCTATCGCCTGATCATTGTAGAGGGCTATAGGGATTCGTTCGGTAAGAGTAATCGTAACTTTTCCACTGATCCAATTTCTAGAGACATCGGCTTTTTTTATCCAGGCATATTTTTCAAACTCTGCGCCAACTGTTCGTGGCTCTACTCGCGCTAACTTCTGCCCTGGCACAATGGTTGAGCTCATAACCGCTGTGGTGCCTTTGATCTCTACGGAGCTAACGGTGAAAAAAGTCGACCATCCTAAGATATATGCCGCGGTAGCAAATATCAGAGTTCCTAGCGCAATGAATAATCGATGCTTTTTCATCTAGGCAAATCGTCTAATTAATCCATCGACAATGATGGGTGCTAATGAACTTACATCGCCTGCACCTAAAGTAATAATCACATCACCGGGTTGGGCTAATTCGATAACGCTATCTGTGACTTCCATGAAATTAGGCTTGTATTCACCATTGCTCATCAGATCTGTAATCATCTGCGAAGTAACCCCTGGAATTGGTTTTTCACTCGCGGCATAGATCTCTAAAACAATTGTTCGATCTGCTTGTGAGAGCGATCGTGCAAAGCCCGGTGCAAATGCCGCCGTGCGCGAATAGCGATGTGGCTGAAAAATTACGATTAATCGGCCATCTCCGCTATATCTGCGGGCGGCTTGCAACGTTGCATCGATCTCGGTGGGGTGATGTCCATAATCATCGATGACACGTATGCCATGCACCGTTCCTTTAACCTCAAAGCGCCGACCCGTACCGCGAAACATCGCTAGCCCCTGCAGTAAATCCGGTGCGTTAAAGCCAAGTTGTAATCCAGTTGCAAGGGCCGCGGCGGCGTTCAATAGGTTGTGATGACCCGGCACTTGTAGCTCGATAAATCCAATGCTCTTTCCATGCCAGATTGCTCGGGCATGTGAGCCCATAGCTAGAAGCTCTATCGAATCTAGCGTGAGATCGCTCCCCTTGCCCACACCATAAGAGATGCGGATTAACTCTTTCATATCTTCGGCAAGGGCAACTGCGCCAGCATCGTCGGCGCAGTAGGTTAAGAAGCCATCTCTACTTATGGTCGCTGCAAAGCTTTTAAATGCATCCTCAACTGCAGCAGGTGTGGCAAAAAAATCTACATGGTCATGTTCAATATTTGTCACGATAGCTGCAAATGGATGGTATTCAATAAATGAGCCATCGGATTCATCGGCCTCTGCAACAAAGATCTCACCCGTGCCACGGTGGGCGTTTGAGCCAGAGGCGGTGATAGTGCCTCCAATAGCAAATGAGGGATCTGCGCCACAGGCTTGCAATGCAACTGCCAACATCGATGATGTTGTTGTCTTACCGTGGGTTCCTGCGACTGCGATGCTCGTTGACTCTGACATCAAAATCGACAGTGCTGCCGCGCGCGTTAAAACAATTATTCCAAGCTCGCGCGCTCGTATGAGTTCAGGATTACTGGATGAAATAGCAGTTGAGAACACGACAAGATCTGCCCCGTCAACGTTCGTGGCCGAGTGCGATGTTGCAATCGATGCACCCAGTGTAACGAGTGCCTTAACAACTGAAGAGTCCTTATTATCCGAGCCACTAACACGTATCGAGTGCGATAGCGCGATACGCGCTAATCCACTCATTCCGGCGCCACCGATTCCGATAAAGTGCACGCGCTTTCCGATAAGGGATTTCAAAGTTGGCCTCATCGCGCAGAGATCGCAAACTCGCCAAGTGCGACGATTTTTTCGGCCGCATCTAAATCAAGGGAAGATCCATCTGGGGGTGCTGCTGCAGAGCTCGTGAGCAACTCATCTATGTGCTCTATTAAGTATGCCGATGTAAATTGAGATTGCTCGAGAAGTTGAGCGCGTTTATCGGCGACAAGTGTGCGGGCATTTAAGAACTGCTCGCCATTTCCAATTGGCAGTGGCACAAAAAGAGCGTATCTCCCAAGGGCTCGAAATTCACAGCAGGTCACTGCGCCACTTCTGGCAATGATTAGATCACTCGCTAAGTAGGCATCGGCCATGGCATCGACATAGGCAACTGGATGGTAGGCGCCCTCTGCCTTTGGCAATGGATTAGCCCGGCCTACCGAGTGCAGAATTGATAGGCCCTTTGATAAGAGTGCTGGGAGTGCGCCTGAAATCTCTTTATTCATAGCTACCGAGCCCTGAGATCCACCCATGATAAATATCAATGGAGCCTTTTCATCAAAGCCCAGACGTTTCTTTGCGCCAATCCGCGCGCCTTGGAAATCGCTGCGCGAGGCGGTAAATGCCGCAGCAACATCGGATCGCAGGGGCATGCCTGTAAGAAGTGCATCTGTGAACTCTCGCGAGTCAACTGGATTTGCTACAGCTACAAATGGTGTCATTAATGCACCTAAGCGATTTGCCCAGCCAGGCTTGGCATTTGCCTCGTGAATCACCGTTGGAAGCCCGGTGATACGTGCTGCTAAATATGCAGGAGCACTAACGTATCCCCCAAAGCCAATTAAGAGATCGGCATCACGCAGAATAATTCGGGATGCGCGCACTGCGCTAAATAACTGCACTGGAACTCGAAGCCAAGTAAGTGATGGCCTGCGTGCAACTGCGACTTTCGGGATATGGGTCACTGTAAATCCAGCGGCGGGGATAATCTCATTTTCTAACCCACCTTCACTCCCAATAAATACGATGAGATCCTCTGGATGTGCAACGCGCCATGCACGCGCGACTGCTAAGGCGGGTTCGATGTGCCCGGCAGTTCCACCTCCTGCCAAAACTATCGTAGCCATGTGAACTCACTCTTTTTTAACTCTTCAAAGATCGCAGGATCGCGCCGTGCAGCACCGATTACAAAACCAATTCCCATATAGGTAGCAATAAGCGCCGAGCCACCGTATGAGACAAGTGGCAAGGTAACTCCTACGACAGGAATAACACTCAGAGTCGAGCCAATATTGAGAATCGTCTGGATAGCTATCCAGCAGCCAATACCAGAGCTGACATATCGCACCATTGGATCTTTAGCGCGAAGTGCTATCTTGAAGATTGAAAACAACAGAACACTGAGTAGGGCGAGTGTCGATAGAGTTCCAAATAAACCTAACTCTTCACCGATTACCGAAAAGATAAAATCAGTGTGTGCCTGCGATAAGTTGCCCCACTTTTGACGACTTGCACCTAAACCAACACCGAATAATCCACCACTGGCTAGTCCTAATAAACTATGGGCCGGTTGCCAGCCAAAGTTTTTATATTGATCTTCCGCAAATGGATTAAGGAAAACGGCAAATCTCTGCATCCGATATGGCACAGTGACAATGAGAGCGGCGATACCTGCAAAGCCGGCAGTGAGCAGACCTGCAAAGACTCCTAACCGAACCCCTGAGACCCACAAGAGGCCGGCCAGAATAAAGGCAAAGACCGAAGCAGTACCTAAATCACGGCCTAACAAGACAAGGAGTATGCAGAGTGCAAATGCTGGAGCGATCAAAGTAATGACATTGGTTTGTACTGCGCCGATGCGTTCGCGCTTGGCCAGTATGTATCCGGCCCATAAGATCATTAAAAATTTAGTTATCTCACTGGGTTGTACATCTACGAAACCTAAACTAATCCAGTTGCGGTTGCCATTAACGCTCTTACCAATAACTTGTACCACAGCTAATAGCCCGATTGAAATAAGGACTCCAGAACGGGCGATTAATTTCCAGCGGGCTAGCGAAAACCGTGACAACACCCACGCCACCGGTATTGAGATAATGAGAAAGATTATCTGTCGAAGGACTATTGCATACGTCGCACCCTTAGATTCGAGGGAGTGAATCGACGATGCTGAAAAGACCATGATGACGCCTAAAACACTTAAGCTCGCAGTGCTCACTAAAAGCATGTAGTACAAGTTGACAGGCTTAGTAAAGAAATTGGCTCGGGCATTAGTTGTCATCGTCTACCAGTTTCTTTACCGCCGCAGCGAATCGATCTCCACGATCAGCATATGAAATGAATTGATCCATCGAGGCACATGCCGGCGCCATTAAGACTGTATCCCCCGATGCTGCAAAACCCTTCGCAGCCGTGACAACGCTCTCCATCAAGGCATTAGATACTCCACCTTTAACGTAGTCAGCATCTATTTTAATACGTGGAGTATTAGGTGCATATTTGAGAAAGGCGGCTTCAATTAAATCGCGGTCTGCACCGATTAAAATCACTGCTTTGATCCGATCCTTAGCTCGCTCTACAAGGGCGTTCATATCGGCGCCTTTGGCCAAACCACCAGCGATCCAGATAACCGATAAGTGAGAGAGTATTGAGGCTGCGGCCGCATGTGGGTTAGTCGCCTTTGAATCATCAATCCAGGAAATACCTCCGGCGCTTGCGATAGTTTCGATGCGGTGGCGACCTGGATGAAAATCAATGAGCGCACCTTGAATATCTAGATATGAAACTCCAACGCAGCGGGCTAAACCTGCAGCGGCAAGGGCGTTAGAGACACTGTGCGGCAGAGTGGGCACAATGTCATTGATCTGCGCAATCATCTGCGCCTCTTGCGGATCCCTTACGAAGGCGCGATCTATCAAGAGGTTTTCAACAAGGCCGAGTTCGCCAGGTGAAGGTGTATCGAGTGAATAAAACACTTTGCGACCATTCCATGTATGAGCGCGTTTCACGATCTCATCATCATCACCATTTAATATCGCCATATCTGAGTGGCGTAGAAGCGATAACTTTGCATCACAGTAGGCATCAAATCCTCCATGCCAATCCAAGTGATCTTCGGCGATATTCAAAATCGCAGAGCTAACAAAGTGCGCTGATTTCATCCAATGCAGTTGAAAAGATGAGAGCTCAATAATTAAATAATCGATACTATCTTTGTGGGTGACTGCATCAATTACGGTATCGCCAACATTGCCACATGCCACGGCCTTTAATCCGGCGCGTTGCAACATAGCAGCGGCCATTTCAACGGTTGTGGTCTTTCCATTTGTCCCAGTTAGCGCTAACCATTTTTGATTTGGTGATCTCTCCTTAGCGATACTCCACGCAATATCTATCTCATTCAAAATCTCTATGCCGGCAGCGATACAGGCTGCAACTAAAGGGTGGCTCTCTTTCCAGCCAGGAGAGATTACGACTGCCGAATACTCATTAACATCAACTGATTGCGGGGCAAGAACGGTGAACTCAGTTTTTAAATCGGGATTTTCATCGACGATGACGACCGTTGCTCCTTCAGTATCAAGAAAGCGTGCAACCGAACTTCCGGTGACACCACCACCTGCAATAAGTATTGTCCGGCCAGCAAAGTTAAGGGACATTGAGGCTACTTAACTACCCACTGCGCGTAGAAAAGGCCCAAGCCAAGGGCCACTGATAGGCCGGCAATAATCCAGAAGCGAATCACAATTGTTACTTCGCCCCATCCTAAAAGTTCGAAGTGGTGTTGAAGTGGCGCCATCTTAAATACACGTTTTCCACCACTGATTTTGAAGTATAGGGTTTGAATAACAACTGACATCGTAATAATCACAAATAATCCACCGAGAGGAATAAGTAAAAGCTCTACACGCAAAGTTGCCGCTAATCCAGCTAGAGCGCCTCCGAGTGCAAGGGAGCCGGTATCGCCCATAAAAATCTTAGCCGGTGAGGCGTTCCACCAGAGAAAACCAGTACACGAGCCGGCAAAGGCGGCAGCTAATACAGCTAAATCTAGAGGGTCTCGTACTTGATAACAGCCAACGCCTGCATTAATCGCACAGCCCTGACCGAACTCCCATACACCAATTAAAATAAAAGCAAGAAAAGTCATAACAGCTGCACCAGTTGCAAGACCATCTAAACCATCGGCGAGATTAACGCCATTGCTTGCAGACATAACCATTAATACAACCCAAGCAATGGCAATAACTGGGCCGAGGTAGAAGGCTGTTTCGCGAACGCCAGATAAGTAATAAGAGATTGGAGTCAACGATGTTGAATCGGCAAATCTAACTCCAAGAGTGCCAAAGATAGCTGCCACAGCTGCTTGGCCAATGAGTTTTTGTCGCCCAGTTAGACCTAATGATTTTTGCCTGGAGACCTTTAACCAGTCATCGATAAAACCCAATAACCCAAGGGCGATAACTAGACCTAGAACTAAGACTGCAGAGATAGTTAAGGAGTTTTGGGTTAATGCATGTGCCAATAAATATCCAACAAGGGCGGCGGCGATCAGAATTATTCCACCCATAGTGGGTGTCCCACGCTTTATATGGTGGCTACTTGGACCATCATCTCGAATAATCTGTCCATAGCCACGTGTTGCAAGAATCTTTATAAGACCACGCGTGCCAAAGAGTGAGAATAGGAGTGCGATCGCACCAGCGATCAGAATCTGCCTCACTGCTCCACTCCATTTCTATGTATCCATCGCGCTTTAATATCATCGGCTAATAATTCAAATCTCTCAGCTCGCGAAGCCTTTACTAATACGACATCACCCGGTGAGATATGTTCAACGAAAGCGGCGGCTTCGGCGATGGTTGCAACGTGATGGAACTGCATGGGGCCGACTCCAGATCCATATTCAGGTGCGTTAACGACTACGAAGTGATCAATACCGATATCAGATGCAAGGGTGCCAACATCTGCACTGGCCGATGCCCCTGACTCGCCGAGTTCATGCATTTTTCCTATAAATGCCCAGGATTGGCCGCCGCGCTCTTGGGCAAAGAAGGTCAAACTTTGCAAAGCCGCAGCCATTGAAGCGGGATTAGCGTTATACGAGTCATTAATAATGAGTAAATCATCCACATCATGGAGCTCCATGCGCCACTTACTGGATATCTCAGCTGTTGATAAAGAGCTGGCAATGAGCTCTATCGGTAAGGAGAGAGCGGTGCCTACGGCTGCAACGGCGAGTGCATTAGCCACTTGATGGCCACCCACTAAACGCATTCCTACAGCATCGCGTCCAGCCTTTGTTACTAAATCAAAGTGCGGGCGCCCTTCACGAATTTCAATATCGGCGGCGCGTACATCGACCTCATTTTTCTCGCCAAATGTGAGCACCGTACCTTTATGCAGAGCCGCCATCGCTGGAGTGAACTCATCGTAGGTTCCAAGAATCGCAATACCTTTTTCATCGAGAGATTGAATGAGCTCTGCCTTAGTTTCGGCGATTGCGCGCTGTGAGCCAAACTCACCAAAGTGGGCAGTACCAACTGCGAGCACAATGCCAATATCTGGTTTTGCGATCTGACATAAGCGTCTTATATCTCCCTTATGGCGTGCGCCCATTTCGAGTATGCAAAAGCGAGTACGTTCATCACACTCAAGAACTGTCAATGGCAGACCTAAATCGTTATTGAATGAGCCCGCGGGCGCAACCGTTGGGCCAACGGTCCCCAACATGTGTGCCATCAAATCCTTTGTACTCGTTTTACCTTGCGAACCAGTTATTGCGATGACCGTTAAGTTCTGTAGCCGTGTGCGCATAAATGTAGCCACTATAGAGAGCGCCTCAATTACATCTTTTACAACTATGCAAGGACCATCGATGAGGTGAGTCGTTAACGAGAACATCGAACCTAGTCGATAGGCCTCTGCTACGAAATCATGGCCATCGCGATCCTCGCCTTTAAGCGCTAAAAAGAAACTCCCAGGTGTTGCTAAACGAGAATCAAAGACTGGGGCTTTGGAGATGAGTAAATCGCGGTCACAGTGAAGCTCTCCACCAACAAGAAGGGCGATCTCACCTGCCGTTAACGTAATCATTTTTTATCTTCAATCGCGCGCGCAAGTTCGATTCGATCATCAAAGGGATGGATTACCCCTGAAATCTCCTGGCCCTTTTCATGACCCTTACCTAAGACGATAACCACATCACCAGCGGTGGCATGATTAACGGCCGCCCTGATAGCAGCGGTGCGATCAGTGATGACCTCATTAGGTGCCTGTACATCTATATCTAAAACCATTTGCACAAGAATATCCTCTGGCTTTTCGCTACGGGGATTATCACTCGTATAGATCGCAATATCTGCGCCATCACGAAGGGCGATACCCATCAGAGAGCGCTTAGATGCATCTCTATCGCCACCGCAGCCCAAGACGGCAATAACGCTTCCCGTTGTAATCTCATGCGCAGTTTCTAGAACCCGTGCAACGGCATCAGGTGAGTGCGCATAGTCAACGAGTGCGGTGAAATTTTGACCTAGACGCACCGCCTCTAGACGGCCAACTGCGCCGGTTAACTGTGGCAGGATCGCTGCGATATCGATTGCATCTATCCCACTTTCGGCGGCGATGGCAACGGCCATCAATAGATTGTCATAGTTGTATCCACCTTGGAGAATCGTCTTACCTTCAATCAGGATTCCACCACTACCGCGAATAGCGATCGCTGCCCCAAGATAGTCGCGAGTAATAGATGAAAAGTGCCACGTTGCCTTTGCACTAGTTCGAGATAAAGTTACAACCGGTAGCTCAGTCATAGCAGCTAAACGAGCTCCGTAAACATCATCGATATTAATCACAGCTAAGTCTGCGTATTCAAAGGTAAAGAGCTTTGCTTTAGCGAGAAAGTACTCCTCCATTGTCTTATGAAAATCTAGATGGTCCTGTGAGAGATTTGTGAATCCAACAACGGCAAAGTGGCTTCCCCGTATTCGCTCTAACGTTATCGCATGACTTGAAACCTCCATTACAAGGTTGCGCATGTGCCGCTCGCGCATAGTGGCGATGAGCCCCTGAAGCTCAGCACTCTCCGGAGTGGTTCTCTTACTTGAGAGAGCTTCACTGCCAATACGGGTTTCAACGGTTCCGATAAGTCCGCTCTCACGCCCAGCGGCCTGCATAATCTGATGCAGTAAGGTGGTGACCGTAGTTTTTCCATTAGTGCCCGTTACTCCCACGCTATAGAGATCGCGCATTGGCTCTTCGTAAAACCATGCACTAATAACCCCAGCTGCCCGTCGCGGGTTTTCAACTACCAATACGGGCACTCCCGTCACCATCGCTGCCCCAACCACATCGGTTAAGACCGCAACTGCGCCTCGCTCGATGGCATCGGCTGCGAACTGTGCACCGTGAAATTTTTCACCAGGTAGTGCGATAAAGAGATCTCCTACAACAACCCCACCGCTGGACTGAGAAATTCCAGTGACGTTAATACTCTCAGTTGTATCGGCGCACTCTGCACCAACAACTGATAAAACTGCCGAGAGCGGCTTACTAGAGTTAGTTAGTGGTCTTTGCATCTGCCACCTTCTTAGCCATTAACGCCTTTTCATTGAGTGCAACCGGGATAACCGTGGTTCCTGTTGGTGCGATGTGGCGACTCTGCAAAACAAATGACATAACCTTTTTAAATACTGGACCACCAAGTGCGCCGCCCCAGTGCAGACCTTTAGGATCTTGAATCGTTACGCTGATGACGTATGCGGGCTTATCGGCAGGTGCAAAGCCAATGAACGAGGCGGTATATCCGCGATAGCAACCGCAGGTGTCATCGATGCGCATGGCCGTACCAGTCTTGCCTGCTACTCGATAGCCAGCGATCGCCGCAGATGGCGCAGTACCCGATGCTGAAACAACACTCTCCATCATGATGCGCATCGCTTGCGCAGTTTCTGTGCTTATAACTCGCTGGCTTGTTCGACCTGGTGCCGGCGTGAAGTTTCCACTTGCGTCGCTGGTACCTGCTATAACAGTGGGCGATACACGTAGGCCATCATTTGCAATTGTTGCAAAGATACTTGTTGCCTGCATCGCGGTAAGAGAGTAGCCCTGGCCAAATGCAACTGTTGGCGCAGTTGTGCCAGACCAGTCGGCAACCTTTAGCAGAATGCCTCTTGATTCACCAGGCAGACCCGAGCCAGTCTTACTTCCAACACCGAACTTGGTTAAGTAGTTATAGAGGCTCTCATGTGATAGCAGTTCACCAATTTGGATTGAGCCGGTGTTACTTGAAACCGCTAAGACTCCTGAAGTTGTCAGACGCTGGGTAGGATGTTTTTCGTGATCGTGGAAGACCTTTGTTGATCGCTTGAGCGCATATGGAATCGTAAAGACTGTCTCAGGCGTAATTTTCCTCTCTTCTAGAGCTGCTGCAATCGTCATTACTTTTCCAGTCGAACCTGGCTCGTAAACATCTTGAACAGATGGATTGCGCATTGCAATCAGTGAAACCTTTGAAGTATTATTTGGATCAAAGGTTGGCGCAGTTGCATGAGCCAGAATCTCACCGGTTTTTGGATCCATAACAATAACCGTTCCACTAATTGCACTGGATGACTTAACTGCATCAGAGATCGCCTTCGATGCAACCCACTGAATATCACGGTCAACAGTCAAACGCACTGTTGTTCCAGCTTGGGCTGGGATTATCTCCGATTGTGATCCGGGAATCTCTGCGCCAGAACCATTGGCGTACGAGTACTTTCCATCGACACCGGCGATAGATGAGTTCATGCTGGATTCAAGTCCCGTTGCACCTTTGCCATCGTGATTGACGAAGCCGACTAAAGATGCAATCAATGAGCCCGATGGATACTCGCGGATATATCCGCGCTCTGGAAAAAAGCCAATAATGCGATCTGGGCTCATGCCCGGAAATTGTGCATTAAATTTTGCAAGAGCTGCAGTGAGTTTTTGCCACGTTGCAGGCTTGGCATTTTTATAGACCATGTTCCACTTACGGGTACCAGTAATGCTAGCTGTAACCTCTGAAACGCTTAATCCCAGAATCGGTGCAACGATGTTTGCAACACGTGCTGGGTTAGTAATCTGAGTTTGATCGACGACGATGCTTGTTGCTGCCACGCTGCGGGCAAATGCAACGCCATTCATATCTGTAATGGCACCACGGGGGGCAGGCAATGAGCGGGTATTTTCCATCTCATTGACGGCGCGCAATCGATAGTCGCCAGCTTGGACAGCTTGGACCTGCACTAATCGAACTCCAAATAATAAAATTGCAACTGCAATCACAAGAACTAAAAACCTAATGCGATTATGTGCAAGTGCAAAATTACCCATTACTTTGCCCCTCTTGTGAAATCTGTAGCTGGTCAAGATTTAAGAAGGTTGGAGTCTCTGAGGGCCTCATGCCGAGTGCAACAGCTGCGCGTGCAAGTGCCTCTGGTGAAGACTGCCGATCTATCTCACGAGCAATTGCCTCACGCTGATCGCTAATCATTTTAGACTCGAGTTTAAGGTGAGTTAATTCAAATGCATCTTGAGCAAGCATTGTGTTGAGAACAAGGAGAAATAGGAGTCCACCGATTCCAACGATTGAGGCAAAGGTTGCAAAGAATTTGCGATCGGCCTGCTTGCCCGATGAAATATCTGGAACTAGTTTGAGAGCAACCTTGGAGGATTGCTGAGCAAGAATCTCCTTCGATCGAGTAATCGCCGGAGCGAATGCGCTCATTGCCATTATGCGGCCACCCTTTCAATTGCACGAAGACGTACCGATGCCGACCGTGAGTTTTCTTCGAGCTCTTGTGCTCCTGGAGTTTCACTGCCTTTTATTACTAATGAAAACTTGGCAGCCAGCTCTGGAAGTTCAAAGGGGAGATCGCGCGGTGTACCTGATGTCGTTGATGCGACAAAGAGATCTTTGACAATGCGATCTTCAAGGGATTGAAATGACATAACTACTAAACGTCCGCCGATACCAAGGAGCTTGAGCGCCGATGGAAGGGCTCTGGTGATTACACCGAGCTCATCGTTGGTTTCAATGCGAAGTGCTTGAAAAGTACGTTTGGCAGGGTTTCCACCAGTGCGCCGCGTAGCCGCTGGAATAGCGTTTTTGACCAGTGCTGCTAGCTCGATTGTTGAGTTAAGTGGTGCCACTGCTCGGGCCTTAACAATGGATTCGACGACTCGAACCGCAAATTTTTCTTCACCATAGCTTCGTAAAATACGTACTAACTGACCTGGTTCGTAGGTATTAATGATCTCGGCAGCCGTTAGAGACTGCGTGCGATCCATGCGCATATCTAGTGGAGCATCGTGTGAATATGAAAAGCCACGATTGCGCTCATCTAGCTGCATAGATGAGACACCAAGATCAAATAGCGCACCAGTAATCTCTGGATAACCAAAGGATGCTACAACATCGGCGATTGAATCAAAACTTGCATGCTTGGTAAAAAGTCGATCTGCGAATGGAGCTAATCTGGCCGTTGCACGGGTTAATGCATCGGTATCACGATCAATACCTATAACTTTTAACGTTGGAAATCTTTCGAGTAGAGCCTCAGTATGTCCACCTAGGCCAAGGGTCGCATCGACAAT
>CAXNDE010000027.1:0-13182 GCA_964201135.1 Candidatus Planktophila sp. | reverse complement strand
AATTGCCTGTTCAAGAGGGTTAAGGGTAGGCCTTAGAGGCCTCAAAGAGTAAATCGAAGGCCGAACCCTGTGGATTGCGGGCCGCTAGCGCCCGTTTCACGAGGCTCCAGATCAGATAGAGAGTGGTTGCAATCCGCAGAAGCGTCAGAGCGGCATAGCCGCCTGCGGCAAGGCCAAAGTGGGCACCGGTGGCAAGTGCGATGTGTTGCCAGACTGCAATGTGATAAATAATTTCTCCACTTTGCCAGATCCAAAAAGCTGGTAAATCTTTCGCACTAGTTAATGCAATGACGGCAAGTGGGGTTAACCATAAAACATACTGCGGTGAATAGACCTTGCCGGCAATCATTACCGTTGCAAGAACGATGAATGCAACCGATGCAAGCGTAGGGGTGGATTTTATTTCAAATAAGAAGATAGTGATAGCTGTTAAACCGATAAGAAGTAGAAGCAATGATAAGTAGTTTAAGTTAGTTAAGCTCAAACCTAACTGACTCAATGCTAACCAGATTGAGCCCCAATCGGCGCCGCGCTCGAGGTTAAGTTTATAGAATCGCCACCAACCTGTTGGAGTGGTGAGGACAAAGGGAAGATTAATTGCTAACCAGATCCCAACTGTGGTTGCTAAATATTTTACTAACTCTTTTATGCGATTGTGACGCCAGAGAATAAATACGATGGGGAAGAGCAAAAAGATTGGTAGAAACTTCGTAGAGATTGAAATACCCATAGCCAGCGCGCTATATAGATATGCTTCTCGATCAAACCAGTAAATTGCCAGCATCATCGTGATAATCGCCCATAAATCCCAGTTGATGTATAGCGATGCGATCATGGCCGGTGCTACTGGTAATAAGTAGCTTAGTTCGGGCTTCATTCTTCGGAGCAATATAACTAATGCAATAAAGAGAAGGGTTAGGAATACCGCGTTGAGGTTGAAGTAAGCGATAGGTGTATCAACAAGTGCGGCCGTTGCAAACATCACCATGCCAGTTAAAACCGGATATTCAACGGCATTTGTATCACTTGCATAGGGCCATTGGTTTTTATCTAGGCCACGTTCACCATACAGCGATGGTAAATCGCTGTAGCAGGCGTGAATATATTGATCTGGGGTGGCCCATGTTGTGCCTTCGCAGTGTGAAAACTTTGTAAACGAAATTAGCGATGCAAGAACTGCCAGAGCAAGTAATACTTTAAAGCGCAGCGCCATTATGGTTTGCGGGTTTGAACGCCGCCCGATGTAATAACAACTGGATCAAGTCCACCGATATTTGATGGGGCGGGGAAATCCATAATCTCTTGTCCCTTTAACGCACCCTTCATAAAAGCGGTCCAAATTCTGGCGGGAAAGGTCCCGCCGGTGACCGATGTGAGGCCACCGATTCCATTTAAGGATTCAGATGCGCTATCTCGAAAAAGAGCAACGGAGGCTGCTAACTGCGGGGTGTATGCGCTAAACCAGGCAGACGCGTTTGACTGTGATGTGCCGGTCTTACCGGCCGTTGGTCGGCCGAGAGCAAGTGCTGCAGCTCCGGTTCCTCCAGTGATTGTTCCTTTGAGCGCATATGTTAAATCGGCCATAACATCTTTAGAAAATACTTCTTGGCTCTCTGATTTGCCTTGATACAAAACACCTTTATTGGATCCCAGTACTTGTGCTACTAAGTATGGTTTGGATTTAATCCCTTGAGCGGCAAATGTTGCATAAGCATTGGCGACATCAATGACATGTGGGCTAGCAACACCTAATACAACCGATGGCGTTGGCATCATCGCCACTGAATCTGGGATACCGGCGCGACGGGCGACATCTACAACGGCTACGGGCCCAACTTTAATTCCGAGTGGAACAAAGACAGTGTTAATAGAGTGTTTTGTTGCATACATGAGGTCGACTTGGCCCCAACCCTCTTCGCCATAGTTTGAGACTTCATATGGTTTACCGGCGTCATCAAATACTTGTGGTGAATCCCCGTTCCACATTGATGTCAGTGGAATTCCCTGTTCCAATGCCGCAATGATTGCAAATGGTTTAAAGGTTGATCCCGCTAGAGCGATTGACTGTGTCGCATCGCTTAACTGCCGTGCTAAATAATCACGACCGCCATATAAAGCAACGATTTCTCCGGTGCCAGGCCGGATGGCTACTAACCCGACATGTAGGTTATCTGGGGCCTTAGTTGGATAAAACTTATTAACTGCATCCACGGCCGATTGTTGCGCCCGTTGATCCAGTGTTGTCTTAATAACAAGGCCACCAACCAGTAACTGTTCTTGGCTAAATCCAAGTTTTGCTAACTCTTTTTGAACCGCTTCAATGATGTGTCCTTTGGGACCACTTAACTGTCCTGATGTTGATCTCGGTGCAACGGGCGGAAACTTCATCTTCGTTGCAGCTTTTGCATCTAACCAACCAGCTTCGATCATTCCATTTTTAACATAATCAAAGCGAGCAAGTAAACGTGCCTCATTACCTTTTTTAAATGCAGGGTCATACAAACCTGGTGAGCGCAAGATAGATGCAATAACAGCGGCCTGGGCATTTGTTAGTTGATCGACATTGCGGTTGAAGTACTGTTGCGAAGCCGTCATGACACCGTATGAGCCGCGGCCAAAGTAAATAGTGTTCAGATAGTTTTCAAAGATTTGATCTTTAGATAGTTGGTTCTCTAACTTGATAGAGATAACTAACTCTTTGATCTTGCGTTGAATAGTCCGGCTTGGTGTTAGAAAAGCGGTTTTCGCATACTGTTGCGTGATGGTCGAACCGCCCTGCAGTGACCCACCTTTGAGATTATTGAATATCGCACGTGCGATTCCGGTGACGCTAAATGCACGGTTCGAATAAAATCCACGGTCTTCAGCTGCAAGCACGGCATGACGAACGTTTAGTGGAATCTTTGCTAGTGGAATTATCTGGCGATTCTGCGTTCCCACTCTTCCAATCTCCTCGCCATTTGAATATTGAATTATCGTTGACTGGCTATTGACATAGGCATTGGGATCTGGGATGTCAACGGTAAAATATGCCAGTGCAAAGAGAACAGCACCGGCGATAAAACCAAAACCGCCGATAAAGACTGTAGTTCTAATGAGAAATCTGCGAAGCATTAGTTAAGGCTACCTTGCTGCGTAATCTTCGTCCTCTAAGGTGCGTACCTTGCGGGGCGCTTTGCGCTCTCGTCCATCTCCTAAGATAAATGAGGCGCACAGGTGATTCCATAAACAGTCTCGGCAGATCTCAACGATATAGACACGAAACTCGCCGAACTCACTCTCCATCTCGCGTAGCTCTTGGGGTGACTTAATGCGTCCTGAGTACTGCCCCAACTGCTCGCCAAAGGTGTAGCGAAGTTCCACCAATCCATTTTTCTTACACACTGGGCAGCTGCGGGTAGTTTTTTCGCCATGCCACTTTGCCGCTCGCAGTAAATATGGGTCGGCATCACAGGCATCGACTGTCCCACGAAAGAGCGCCAATAGGGTTGCGCGCTTATCAAGTGAATAATCGATGTACGAACGTTGCGACTTCATAGTTCGTAAGAATAAACCACCTTCTGCGACTACGCTCTTTCTTATGGGTTTTATTAATCTGCTCACACACCCAAGGTTTTCCCGTTTATTGGCGATTCGTTGGACCGGGCAGGCTACAGATGGCATCTTCCAGAGCGCCCTTGCATCCTTTGTTCTCTTCTCACCGAATCGCCAAGCTAATGCATTAAGCGCCGCCCTTGGCTTTGCCGTTGTTTTGCTTCCATATTCAATCGTTGGGCCTTTTGTTGGCACGGTTCTAGATCGTGTCTCTAGGCAACGGGCTCTGCTCTTCTCAAACCTGGCACGCTGTCTCAATCTTTTAGTTGTCGCTTTTTTAATTTTCCGTGGCACCACTGGTTTGGCTTTAACAATCGTGGTTCTCATCGCATTTGGGATCAACCGGTTAATCCTCGCCGCGCTCTCTGCAGGACTACCTCTTCTAGTCGACGCGCAATCATTAATTACCGCAAATGCTATAGCCGTTACTGGTGGTTCAGTTCTTGTTGTTGTCGGTGGAGGAATCGGTGTTGGTGTGCGCTCCGTTGTGGACTCTCTGGCTTTAGCCAATCACGCCGATGCATTACTTATTCTTATGGCTAGTACTGGCTATTTTATAGCTGCACTGTTAACTGGGCGATTGAAGAGGTTTGAGATCGGCCCGATGCAGTATGAGAAAGCGGCGGCGAGTTTTTCTCAGGGCTTTACAGATATGCGAGAGGGTTTTTCTTTTCTCGCCCTTCATTCAGATGCAGCGCGGGGGATTCTTGCAACGGCTGTTCACCGCGGGGGATTAACTGCTCTGACTTTAACCGCGCTTTTACTCGAACGAAATACTTTTAACGACCCTGCTCTTCCTGAAAATGGTTTAAAGGGTTTTGGTATTGCGCTCTCTTTTGCGGGTATCGGTGTTTTTTTGGGCGCCTTCTTAGCACCATATGGAGTGAGCAAGGTGGGCAGACATCGATGGATGCGTATAGCGTTGTTTGCCAGTGCGCTTTGTCCATTAATTCTGGCCGCCAAGCAGACCCAGATAACTTTAATTCTTACCGCGTTTTTAACCTCTTTTTTTGGGCAAAACCTCAAAGTCACAAATGATGCCCTGGTGCAGTCCAAGATCGATGACTACTTTCGTGGCCGTGTCTTTGCTGTTTATGATGTTGTAGTAAATGGTGCGATTGTCTCCGGTGGAATAATCGCAGCCTTGTTACTCCCACCCTCAGGTGCTTCGGCCGTTGTTCCATTATGTGTAAGCGCTGCTTACTTACTTGTTGCAGCTCGCTTACTTCGCCCCTCTGTCTTTCCACCAGTTAAGTAGCTCAGCTGTAGCTTTTTCGGCACCGATTGGCCCTTGATCTAAACGTAGCTCCATTAAGAAATCCATCGCGGCGCCAACTTCGCGAGATGGCTTTAAATTTAATAGCTCCATTACTTGTGCGCCATCTAAATCTGGGCGAATCTTTGATAACTCCTCTTGCTCCATCAAGATATCGATTCGCGCCTCGAGTGAGCCATAAACCCCAGATAGGCGTGTGGCCTTTGCCTTATTTCGCGTTGTGCAGTCGGCGCGGGTAAGAACATGTAAATGTGTTAATAACCCACCTGCATCCCGCACATATCTGCGCACGGCCGAATCACTCCATTCTCCATCTCCGTAGCCATGAAAACGTAAGTGGAGTGCGGTTAATGTCTCAACGGCTTCAACGGTGTGGGTATCAAAGCGCAGCTCTTGTAGACGTTTTTTAGCCAGACGCGCACCAACGACTTCGTGATGATGAAAAGAGACCCCACCACCATCGATAAAGTTGCGTGTTTTGGGTTTACCTATGTCGTGTAATAAAGCGGCAAGACGGATAATTAAATTAGGCCCACCTAGTCGACTCTCTTGCACCATCGCTTGTTCAAGCACTGTTATGGAGTGCTCATACACATCTTTGTGGTGATGATGCTCATCGACTTCTAAGCGAAGTTTTGGAATCTCAGGAATCACTATGTCGGCTAAACCCGTATCAACTAAGATTGTTATTCCCATGCGTGGGTCGGGTGACATGAGAATTTTTATAAACTCATCGCGTACTCGCTCGGCTGAAACTATTGCAATGCGATGTGCTAAATCTTTTATCGATACAAGAACTCCTGGGTCAATCTCGAAATCTAACTGGCTTGCAAATCGGGCCGCACGCATCATGCGAAGCGGATCATCACAAAATGAATCACTTGCTCGCCCAGGTGTTCGCAAAACCCTCTTTGATAAATCTTGCAAACCATTAAATGGATCGAGGAACTCTGGCGCATCACCAGTGAGTTCGAGCGCCATTGCATTAACAGTAAAATCTCGGCGCGATAAATCGCCGAGAATCTCTGTGCCGTACTCAACTTCTGGCTTACGTGAATCGGGATCGTAGCGCTCGTTGCGATATGTGGTTACTTCAACCGTTGTATCGCCACGCTTTCCGGCAACGGTTCCAAATGTGATTCCTGTTTCCCAAATATTTTCTGCCCACTCTTGTAAAATCTTTTTTGTATCGTGCGGCAGGGCATTTGTTGTGAAATCTAAATCATTTCCAAGGCGTCCTAAAATCGCATCCCGCACAGGGCCACCAACTAGCGCCAAGGTAAATCCTTTGGCGCTAAATGCCTGCGCAAGAGAGCTCGCTAGCGGCGCACGTTCGATGAGAGAACGGATCGCTAACTCGCCTGCCGCTCCCAATGCACTAGTCACAATAAGTAAGGTTAGAGCAGTACCCTTACTCCATGACCCCGGCACCTGGTGCGGGCAGCGACGGCATTAAGAAGAAGCGGAAGCGCAAGCGCTCCGCCAACCGCGGCCCCCAAACACACTCTCCATCCACATCGGCTAAAGCGATAAAGCCTGCCGCTAAACGGGTCTATGCCAAACGTGTCGATGAGGTCAGCGCAGGTGGCTTAGTTATCGATTCAACGGGAACGAAGGGTCTTCTTATCGGGCGCATCGATCACAAAGATACCAGCGGTACTCGTCTGCTCTGGTCGCTTCCAAAGGGACATATTGAAGAGGGTGAAACGCCCGAACAGGCAGCGATCCGCGAAGTTGCTGAGGAAACTGGAATCACATCTTCAATCTCTCGCTCATTAGGTGTGATTGATTTTTGGTTTATGGCTAGCGGCAAACGGATTCATAAAACCGTTCATCACTATCTCTTCTCTGAAGTAAGTGGCGAGCTAATGCCGCAGGTGAGTGAGGTTGATGAGGTCGCGTGGTTTCCATTAAGTGAAATTATTCAACGTCTTGCATATCCCGATGAAAAGAAGTTAATCGCTCGAAGTGGCGAGTTAAAGATATGAGAAAACTTCTGAGTATTTTCTTAACTTCGTTCTTTCTCTTGGCGCCATTACCCTTTGCATCTGCCGAAAGTTTGGTTGTCCAAATTACAAGCACGTTGCACCAGAATTTTACGGGCGAGTTTAGAAACGATGATTTAGCTCAAGAGTTAACGCCTTCTGGGCGGTTAGGCCAACTAGTCTTTACCCCTTTGAGCTCATCAAAAATCTGGGTAATCGACCCAGCGCTTATCGATGAAGTCGTTGCGATGACAGGTACTTATAAGCTTGCAACAGCGGCCACTCCGGCGGGAAAAGAGATCGCTACCGCTTGGCTTGCACAGTTGAAGAAAAATACAGCTATTAACGATGTCGTAGCCCTAGCTTATGGAAACCCCGACGTTGCTATGGCTAAACGTTTAGCCCCAAGTGAGTTAAAGATGTACTACTCATATGGAAAAATAGCTCTTGAAATAGCATTGGGCCGCGTTGTTCGTAGCGAACCCAGTGGGGGGTGGAGTAAGGGGAGTTCAAAACTAAGCCCTTTACTGCGAAAGAGCTTTGGCGAGGATAGAAAAAGCCTTACCCGGTTAACAAAAGTTGTTAACGTCCCTGATGTAGTACAACTGCGCGTGCGCTTGGGACGTTTATTATCTCCAGCACTTGATGCCGAAAGCCGAGCTTACTTTTCCTTTAACGCCAAAACTGCAGTTGATGCACAACTCCGCAAATTACGTGTGAACCCCGGTAAGTATCAGCTCACAACCGAGAAAGCGGTTTTACCAGTAACCGTCATTAATGAATTTCCTGTTGAAGTTACGGTTGACATCCAGATGTTGGCCATGAATACCCGTATCATCGTCGATAGTTTTACTGATGTGAAACTAGCCCCTAACTCAAAGAGACAGTTAGAGCTAAACGCCTTTGTTATAGCCCCAGGCCAAACTATTGTCTTTGCTCAGATGCGCGATAGCGAGGGTAGTGATGTGGCTCCGGCCGCAGTTTTAGCTCTCAACGCGACAGTTATTGATCCGAGGCTCACGTGGTTTACTACTGGGGCGGCGATACTTCTCTTACTAGCGGCTATCGCCCAGAGTGTGCGCCGCGTACGAAAGGGGCGTCAGAGTGAAATCTAATGAGCTATTCCGCGCCTCCGGCGTCATGGCCCTTGGCACAATTCTCTCGCGCATTACTGGTTTTATCCGCGGAATTCTCATCGTTGCCGTTCTTGGTACAACACTGCTTGCAGATACTTACAACGTTGCAAACACGATGCCAAATATTCTCTACAACTTACTTGTAGGTGGAGCCCTCACCGCGATATTTATCCCACAGTTAGTTCGCTCTTTTGATCACAAAGATGGCGGAGATGGTTTTGCTTCGCGTTTGATAACAACGATCTCGCTTATTTTATTAGTTCTAGTTGCGATCGGAGTTTACTTCGCACCCGCTCTTGTGCGTTTATATGCACCAGAGTTCTTCACGCCTGGCTTTGAGGCTGAAAAAGATATTGCTATTGCATTTACCCGTTACTGCCTGCCGCAGATCTTCTTTCTTGGGCTATTCACAATGCTGGGCCAAGTTGCTAATGCACGGGGCTCATTCGGGCCATTAATGTGGGCGCCGATAGCAAATAATATTGTGGGAATCGGGCTCTTTGGTGGGTTTCTTCTTTTATCAACAGGCATTACCACTGAGTCAATTACTGCAACACAGATTCAAATCCTTGGGTGGGGAACAACACTAAGCGTTGTTGTGCAGGCTTTAGTCCTTGTCCCAGTTATTAAGCGGCTCGGAATAAAACTGCGCCCACAATGGGGATTGGCCGGTCTTGGTAAATCATTTGGATTAGCTGGTTGGACTCTGCTCTATGTGTTGATTTCACAGTTAGGTTATTTAGTAACAGTAAATGTTGCAACTAGTGCCGCTGTGCGCAGTGCCCAAGAGGGTATAGCTCGAGGAGTCGGCTACACGCCATATACATACGCTTATTTTGTTATGTTATTGCCATATTCAATCGTCACAATCTCAATTATCACCGCAATCTTACCGCACTTGTCGCGTTTAGCTGTTGCAAATAACCGCGACGAGGTACGTGTCCAGTTAATTCGTGCGATTAAGTTAGTCGGTGTTATTACTATCCCAAGCGCTGTTGCCTTTTTATTCTTTGGCCCTCTCATTACAGAGGTTATTTTCATTGGAATCCCCGTCGAGGACTCCCGTTATATCGGCTACGTCCTAGCGGCGTTAAGCTTTGGACTTGTAGCTTTCTCAATCAACTTAATTTTAATCCGCGGTTTTAACGCCTTCGAAGATACGCGTACACAGGTAATCTCAATCTTTATTATCAATCTCATCTCCGTAGGTTTTTCATATCTCTTTCTAAGCCTTCTTAAGACGCAATGGGTCACTATCGGCCTTGGCGTGGCCTTCTCTATTAGCTATTTAGTTGGCCTTTTCATCACGCTCTCATTATTGAAAAAACACACGGGTGCGATCAGGGTGATGGAGTTCTTAGGCCAACATCTGCGTCTATTAGCCGCGGCCGTTGGTGTTATGGCCCCACTCTTTGCTCTGACTCAATACATCACCTGGGTAGGTGTTGAGTTAACACCGATTGCCCGCGCCGGAGAGTTATTTGTAGTGATGTTAACCGCTTTTTTTGGTTACTTAGTCGCAGGTAAGGCCGCTGGCGTTGAAGAGATATCTATGATCGGCCATCTGCGCGACTCTGTGGTTCGGCCATCAAAGAAAGCGGAATAAAATGGCCGCTGGATATGTTTCTAAGGAGTGAGTGTGAGTGAAGTGAGAGATCTTGTCATTGTGGGCTCTGGGCCTGCTGGGTACACGGCCGCGATTTACGCATCCCGTGCGCAGTTAAATCCACTTATGTATGAGGGCTCTGTTACCGCTGGCGGCGCACTAATGAACACGACAGAGGTTGAAAACTTTCCTGGTTTTGTCGATGGCGTTATGGGCCCAGATTTGATGGAGTCTATGCGCAAGCAGGCACAACGATTTGGTTCTGAGTTAATCACCGATGATATTGTAAAAATGGATTTAATTGGTGATATTAAAACTCTCGTTGATGGCTCTGGCAATACTATTAAAGCAAAGTCTGTAATCCTTGCAATGGGTTCTGCTTATCGGGAGATTGGTTTAGTAAATGAAAAAAGACTATCTGGTCACGGTGTTTCCTGGTGTGCGACCTGCGATGGATTTTTCTTCCGTGATCAAGAGATAGCCGTTGTCGGTGGCGGGGACTCAGCGGTTGAAGAGGCGACGTTCCTCACAAAGTTTGCGAGCAAGGTTGTTTTAATACATCGCCGCGATTCATTACGAGCATCAAAGATTATGGCCGAGCGCGCGGCAGCAAATCCTAAGATTGAGTTTCTTTGGAATACCGAGGTTATAGATGTTCTTGGAGATTCTAAAGTTACTGGTTTGAAACTTCGTAATACCGTCGACGGTAGCGAGAGTGAGCGGGCTCTTACAGGTCTTTTTGTCGCCATTGGCCATACCCCACGCAGTGAGCTCATTAGATCGCAAATCACGGTTAACGGTGAGGGTTACGTCGAAGTCGATGGCCGTTCAACGCGCACGAATATTCCAGGTGTCTTTGCCTGTGGTGATCTTGTCGATTACATATATAGACAGGCAATTACCGCAGCAGGCTCGGGATGTCAGGCCGCCCTTGATGCAGAAAAGTTTCTCTCCCACCACTAAAGTTCACTCACTACATAGCGATCTGGAGATCAAGTATGGCAATAACTAACGTCACAACCGCAACATTTGATGCTGAGGTTTTAAAGAGCAGTGGTCCTGTTTTAGTTGATTTCTGGGCAGAATGGTGTGGACCGTGCCGGGCAGTTGGACCGATTCTTGAAGAGATTTCAAATGAACATGGCGCAAAGCTGAAAATCGTAAAACTCAACACTGATAACGAGTCCGCGATAGCGATTAAGTATGGCATCACATCGATTCCAGCTATGTATGTCTTTGTAAACGGTGAAGTTGTTAAGACAATCGTAGGAGCGCGACCAAAACCTGCCATGCTCAAAGAGCTTGAAACTTTTATTGCATAACTAGGAATTTAAAATGTCAGAGTTGAGCGAAGCGCAGATACGTTCTTTTCAACAGAATCGTGGGTTAAGTATTACTGGTTTTGTTGATGCCGTTACCGCTCGCGCACTCGAAGAGGCTAAGTGGAAGTTAGGCGATCGCTCTTTAAACTTACAATCAACCCCACTTATGCGTGGTGACGATGTAGCTGCATTACAATCTCGATTAACTGAGATGGGTTTTGACTGCGGCCGTGTTGATGGAATTTATGGCCCACGCTCTGAATCGGCAGTGAAAGAGTTCCAACGCTCTGCAGGATTAGTTGTCGATGGCAAATGTGGCCCTGAAACTATTATTGGTCTGCTGCGTTTAAGTCGAATTGTTTCAGGAGGTGCTCCCTCTGTGATGCGTGAAAGTGCAACACAGAGAAATCGTGGTCCAGCACTTGCCAACAAGGTTATAGTTTTAAATCCAGGCGGTGATGACACCCTTATTTATGATGTGGCGCTGCGAACTGAGGGGCGCTTACTAGCACTTGGTGCATCTGTTTTTTTAACTAGAGGTGTTTCAAATACTCCGACTGAAACCGAACGCATTGCATTTACTAATCAAAGTGGTGCCGATTTAATGATTTCACTACACCGTGATAGTTATGTGAATGAACTAGCGCATGGCGCGGCCACTTATTTTTATGGGAGTGATGCCCATGGCGTTCATTCGATTGTGGGAGAGCGCTTTGCATCTTTGGTGCAGCGGGAAATTTGTGCAAGAACTGATTTAGTTAACTGCCGCACCCATGCAAAGGCTTGGGACTTACTCCGATTAACAAGGGCTCCGTCGGTCCACATTAATCTTGGCTATGTGACTAGCCCTAGTGATGTGGGGCGAATCTCTCGCTCTGAATTTCGCGATGTTATCGCCGAAGCGTTAGTTATTGCGATTCAACGGCTTTATTTAGCGACCGAAGATGATGCAAAGACTGGGACGTTGCGTATCGCTGATTTACGCAAAGCTGGTATCCGCCGTTAATTAGTGTCCGAGGTCTACGCGGTATATGGCAGACTTAAGCCATGTCGGAGATAATAAAGCGTTTTGCTACGGGGGCGCCTCAAAATTTAGAGGAGCGCTTTGCAACTCGCGCCGCTCATATGAAGCCCAGCGAGATCCGCTCACTCTTTGCCGTTGCATCCCGTCCAGAGATCGTCTCTTTAGCTGGAGGAATGCCCAATCTGTCGGCCTTCCCCATGCCCATGATGGCCGATGTTATTCAAAAACTAGTTCTTACCAATGGCGCCGAGGCGTTGCAGTACGGCAGCGGTCAGGGCCACCCAAAGCTACGCGAACAGATCTGCGAGGTTATGGCTCTTGAGGGTATCCGCGCTAACCCCGACGATGTTTTAGTTACAACTGGTTCGCAGCAGGCCCTTGATTTGATCTCGCGAATCTTTATCGACCCGGGCGATGTTGTTTTAGTTGAAGCCCCTTCCTACGTTGGTGCACTCGGTACTTTTCACCAGTACGAGGCCTCGGTCGTGCACGTTGATACCGATGACGAGGGCTTAGTGCCGCAGGCTCTGCGCGATGCAATTGTTAGTCTGCGCGCAACTGGCCGCAAAATTAAATTTCTCTACATGATCCCTAACTATCAAAACCCTTCCGGGGTTTTGCTGCCGGCCGAGCGACGTACTGAGATTTTAAATATCTGCCGCGAGGCTGGAATCTTTGTCGTTGAAGATAACCCTTACGGCCTCCTTGGCTTTGATAAGCCCTCACCGAACGCCATGCGCGCAGAGGATTCTGAGAACGTTATCTATCTTGGAACTTTTTCAAAGACGATCGCTCCTGGTTTACGGGTGGGTTGGGCCCTTGTGCCACCATCTCTTAAGGAGAAGTTGGTTATCGCAAGTGAATCTTCGATTCTTTGTCCCTCTAACTTTGCACAGTTAACTATTTCAAGTTACTTAGCTGAACAGCCTTGGCGTGATCAGATCGCATCCTTCTGTGATCTATACAAGACCCGCCGGGATACGATGCTTGAATCCCTTGATGAGTATTTTCCAGCCGTTGCTAAATGGACAAAGCCTGGCGGTGGTTTTTATGTCTGGGTTACTTTGCCACCTGAGATTGATACAACTGCTTTAATGCCCAAGGCGATCGTTGCAAAGGTTGCCTATGTTCCTGGAACGGCCTTTTACGCCGATGGTTTTGGCTCATGGTCGCTGCGTCTCTCCTACTGTTACCCAACACCAGAGCGCATCCGCGATGGCGTTAGATCTTTAGGTGGGG
>CAXNDE010000026.1:0-13244 GCA_964201135.1 Candidatus Planktophila sp. | reverse complement strand
AAATTGGAAGTACTCGTAGTAATCGATGCGGACTCGTGAGCGATGCAGCTGCCCCAAAAATTACGATGATGGCGCAGATGGTTACACCCTCACTCAAGGCCGATGAAAGACGCTCAAGAGTAACTGCGCCTCCAATGCGTATACCTGGCATCCAATCTGGGAGCGGCACTCTGGGAAGAGTAAAGAGAGTTGTTCCAGGGATCGGGACTCCGATTACGGTTCCAATGAAAGTGCGAACCATTAAGATCCAGAGTGCGATCTTTAAAGTCCAGTTAAAGCTCTTACCCCAGGGTGCATCATCGCGCTGTGCCACAACAATTAATCCCACAACACCCACTGCTATACCGGCAAATAATGGTCTATCTACACGAGCGACCGAGATCGCAACTGCACATGACCATATCCACCATGTCAGTGGGTGAAGTGGGAGCTTCTTCATACGAAGATTGCTATTACTTTTTTGCTAGAGCCTTGGGAGTAGGAATTTCAACGCCACACTCTTTAGCTGGGAAGCCATTGAGAGCACAGATGAGTCCTGATGATGCTGCGCGAATCTTTACGACTTGACCTAGGACATCTATTCCCTGTGAAGCCTTGGCAGTTCGCACACAGCGGGTAATTGTCTTTGCAACCTTTTCGCCCTTGGGGGCCCATGCAGCCGCTCCGAACTCAACTACTAAAGCGATTCGCTTGGTATCGGCATCTGCCTTTGTAGTACCGCAGATCTTTTTGAAATCTGGCTTCACTTTTGGTGCTAGTGAGGGAATATCGTCACTACCAAATACAAATGACCAGCCTTCAACTGATCCATCTGCAATATCAACGGTCGGTCCCGTCATGGCCGCCGTCCACGTAGTTTTATCTGGTGCGGTTTGGAAATAACCCCAGTAGCGCCATCCTTTTTCGGCAGCACTAGCAGGTGGAGTTAAGAAGAGAGATGATGTAAGAATTGTAAATGCTACAAGTATTGATTTAAATCTCATTGATGTGGAGCCTCTCGATAATTGAAGAGTCTCACAGGGGTAGTACCATCTAAAAGTGCAGAAAACGCACCTGTATCTAGGACCACACCCCGCAAACCTCGGCGGGTGTCATGTCGATTACTGTTTTTCATTAGGTAATCCGACTTAGCGCCCTTAACAGTGCGCCTTACGGTTGCGGGTCAGCGTCGGAGTTTCACCGAACTTCCCCTAATGAGAAACCTATTAAGTTGTAGGCGTAGGCAACCACATCGCGGTGAAGTTGGCAAATAACCACGCAGGTTCTAGGGTCAGGGCATGGAATACCGTCGCTTGGGTAGTACCGGAATGTATGTTTCTGAGATTTCTTATGGAAACTGGATCACACATGGCTCGCAGGTTGAGTCAGAGGCAGCGATTAAATGTGTCAAAGCTGCGCTCAATGAAGGAATCACGACCTTCGATACTGCCGATGTCTATGCAGGCACGCGCGCCGAAGTTGTATTGGGCAAGGCGCTCAAAGGTGTGCGACGTGAATCCTACGAACTCTTTACAAAGGTCTACTGGCCAACGGGTCCTGGAAAAAATGATCGCGGTTTATCGCGCAAACATATTATTGAATCCTGTAACGCATCACTCAAGCGCCTGCAAACTGATCACATCGATCTATATCAAATGCACCGCTTTGATTTTGAAACCCCATTGGAAGAATCACTCAGCGCCTTCGATGATTTAATCCGTGCTGGAAAGGTGCATTACATAGGGTTTTCAGAGTGGACCGCCGCGCAGATTTCATCGGCGCTAACAATTCAAGATGCACATGGCTATAACCGTTTCGTCTCTAGCCAACCGCAGTATTCGGCGCTTTGGCGAGTGATTGAGGCCGAAGTTGTTCCACTCTCAATTAAAGAGGGTATTGGGCAGATCGTATGGTCACCGATGGCACAAGGCGTTCTATCTGGAAAGTACCTACCAGGCAAGAAAGCGCCAGCGGGATCACGGGCGACCGATAATAAGAGCGGTGCCAAAATGATTTCAGGATGGCTTCGCGAGGAAGTCCTTACCGCCGTTGCGAATTTGGCACCTGTTGCAAAAGAGGCTGGTTTAACAATGTCTCAGCTGGCAATTGCCTGGGTTTTACAGAATCCAAATGTTTCATCTGCGATTATGGGTGCGACAAAGCCATCACAAGTGAAGGAAAATGTGAAGGCTGCAGGTGTGAAGTTAGATGCCTCAACCATGAAGGCGATCGATACAGTATTGGGAAAACTACCTGAAAAAGATCCAACTAAAAATATAAGCCCAAATCCCCGGGCCTAATTAACGCGCTCGCCAACCTTTGTTTGAGGGTGTGGTGCACGGAGTCGACGCATCTGTGTAGAGCGTAGCCAGGCATACATACCCAGACCCTTAGTTGCCGCGTTTGGAAATTTGGCCGCTACGAGTGAGCGAATTTTTCGGCTTAAGAAAACTCCATCGATAACGGCGATCAGTAAGACACCATACATAACCGCGATAGCAGCGAACTGTACAATTGGCTTGGGTATCAGAGTCAGGATGAGAACTACAAAGATAATTGGTAGAAAATATTCGCCGATTGATCGGCGAGAATCAACATAGTTGCGCACGAAGCGGCGCTCGGGACCGCGGTCACGGGCAGGTAGTGCGCTTTCCTCTCCTCGCAGATATGCAGCACGTGATGCAACACGATCTTGGCGGGTGGCCTCTTTTGCCGCCCGCTTTTGATCCTTTGTTACGACTGGGGCAAGGGAGGATGTGATTCGCTTTGCCTCTGAGATTTTACGTTTGGGGGTAGGGCGCCCCTTGCCAGTTGATTCATTAGCCATGTGACTAACTATATTAGTTTTTCTACCTCTTTGGCTCGCAGGTATAAGGGGGAGAAGGTAGGCTTAGCTCATCTAGTTCGAGGAGAGCGACACATGACTACAGAGACACCAACTGACTCATTGACTACTGCGATTCGTTTAACCGATGTCGCTGCAGTGAAGGTAGCTGCGCTCTTGGCGCAGGAGGGTCGTGATGATCTAATGCTTCGCGTGGCCGTACAACCTGGTGGCTGTTCTGGTCTTCGCTATCAGCTCTACTTTGATGACCGCAACCAAGATGGAGATATCATCCATGAGTTCGGCGGCGTTAAAGTCATTATCGACAAGATGAGTGATCCATATTTAATGGGCGCTTCAATTGATTTCGTAGACACGATCGAAAAGCAGGGTTTCACTATCGATAACCCTAACGCCGGCGGATCATGTGCCTGCGGCGATTCATTTAACTAGCTCACACTACTTACACTCTAAGATCGCTACATGAAAATTGGTGTAGCGGGCTCGGTTGGTCTTGACCATTTAATGGTCTTTTCAGGAAAGTTCACCGATTCTTTCGTTGCCGGCTCACTTGAAAAAATCTCACTCTCATTTCTTGTCGATAGTTTGGATGTACGCCGCGGCGGTTGTGCGGCCAACATCGCATTTGGTATGGGTGTCTTAGGTCTGAATCCAGTTTTAATCGCAGCCGTTGGAAAAGATTGGCCAGATTATGAAGCCTGGCTATCTCGCCATGGTGTTGATACCTCACATGTTTTAGTCTCCGAGACTCTCTACACTGCTCACTTCATGGTCACCACCGACGATGATCTCAATCAAATTGCATCGTTTTTCCCAGGAGCTATGAGCGAGGCGAGAAATATTGAACTAGCTCCCATCATGGAGAAAACCGGTCGATTCGATCTGGTTGTGATCTCTCCCGATGATCCAGCGGCGATGGTGCACTACTCCGATGTGTGTCGAGAAATGAGTATCCCATTTGCCGCCGATCCTTCGCAGCAGATGGCGCGAATGAGTGGCGAGGAGATCAAACTGCTCATTGATGGTGCCTCTTATCTTTTCATGAATGAGTATGAGCTAGCCCTGGCTATGCAAAAGACCGGGTGGAGCGATGCCGAGATTCTGAGCCGAGTAAAGGTGCGGGTTATCACCCTTGGATCTAAGGGGGCAAAAGTTGAAACGGCGGCCGGAGATTGCATACAGGTTGAGTGCCCTAAAGAGAGTTCCAAGACCGATCCAACGGGTGTTGGCGACTCATTTAGATCTGGATTTATTGCAGGACTTGCATGGGGAGTAAGTCACGAGCGTTGTGCTCAAATCGGCGCACTCATCGCTACCTATGTGATTGAAACTATGGGAACGCAGGAGTATCGCTTTACAGCTGCGCAATTTGTCGAACGATTTGCCCAGAGCTATGGCCAGAGTGCAGCTGCCGAGATCGCCGCACACATCAATTAACTAGTGTGTGCTCTCAACCACACCTCTAGCCCAAGATTTCGGAGCGGAGTTTTCTCCAGCGGCCTATATCCTTAGCACATGCGCACAAAGAGGGTAAAGGGCCTAGCCGCTCTAGTCCTTCTGGCCCCAGTCTTTTTCTTAACCGGCTGCTCGAAAGTCTCAGAGCTGGGATTTCCAGCCGGCGTTACGAGTGTAAACAACGAGTCGTTACCTCTGTGGCAGGGCGCGTGGATTGCTGCTGGCGTTGTCGGAGTGATAACACTGATCTTGATTTTATGGCCAGCTGTTTTTCATCGCCCGAAGGTTGGGGCACCAGAGTTTCCCAAGCAGACGCAGTACAACATTCCAGTTGAGATTACTTACACAGTAATTCCACTTATTATTGTTGCAGTTCTGTTTTTTTACACAGTTCAGAAAGAAACAGTGATAGTTGCTAAGAGCACAACGGCGATGCATCAGATCGCTGTCAACGGCTTTCAATGGTCATGGCAGTTTTCTTATCTTGATGCTGGCAAGGGCGCAGTTGTCACCGGAACTCCTGCTGCGGCACCGGTATTGGTTGTGCCCCTGGGTGAGCCCGTGCGCTACACCTTTACTGGCAACGATGTAATCCATGGCTTTTGGGTCCCTGCTTTTATGATTCAGATGCAAAATATTCCAGGGGTAACAAATCAACTCGAGTTCACGGCCAAGAAGTTAGGTGAGTATCCAGGTCGCTGTAATATGCACTGCGGTCGTGCTCACTCCCAGATGCGATTTACTGTAAAAGTTGTAACTCCGGCCGAGTACGAGAGTTATCTCGAGAGTATTAAGGGGGGCCAAGCATGACGACATATGCCGAACGCCCAACAATAAGCTCAATTTCATCCCCACCCCCCATTAAGGGCAAAAACTTTGTAAAATGGATAACATCAACTGACCATAAGACGATCGGCTATCTCTACCTAATCACCTCCTTCGCATGGTTTTTAATCGCCGGAATTTTAGCTCTAGTTTTGCGTAGTGAGTTAGCGCGCCCAGGCATGCAGTTTGTGAGCTACGAGCAGTACAACCAGATTTTTACCATGCATGGAACAATCATGCTTTTGATGTTTGCAACCCCACTCTTTGTTGGTTTTGCAAATGTAATTATGCCCCTGCAGATCGGCGCCGCCGACGTCGCCTTCCCACGACTTAATATGTTGTCTTACTGGCTCTACCTCTTCGGTGGTTTCATGGCCTTTGCCGGTTTTCTTACTCCAGGAGGAGCTGCATCATTTGGCTGGACCGTCTACGTTCCGCTATCTAGTGCAACATACTCACCTGGAATCGGGGCAGATCTTTGGCTCGTTGGATTAGCGATTAGTGGTGTTGGAACAATCCTTGGTGGCGTTAACTTCGTAACAACAATCTTTACTATGCGTGCTCCAGGTATGACGATGTTTCGTATGTCGATCTTTTCCTGGAACGTACTTTTAACATCGATCCTCGTTCTTTTAGCATTTCCACCATTTGCCGCCGCCTTACTCGGACTTGAAGCAGATCGCATTTACGGTTCTCACCTATTTGATCCGGCTAATGGTGGAGCGATGTTGTTCCAGCACCTGTTCTGGTTCTTTGGTCACCCAGAGGTCTACATTTTGGCGCTGCCATTTTTCGGTATAGCAACTGAAATCTTGCCAGTCTTTAGCCGCAAACCGATATTTGGCTATAAAGGTTTGATCGCAGCAACGATTGCAATCTCAGCGCTCTCTGTCTCGGTCTGGGCACACCATATGTTTGCAACGGGCCAAGTATTATTGCCCTTCTTCTCATTTATGACTTTCTTAATTGGTGTTCCAACCGGTGTAAAATTCTTCAACTGGATCGGCACTATGTGGCGCGGACGCGTTACTTTCGAGACACCAATGCTCTGGGTGATGGGCTTCCTCGTCACATTTCTTTTCGGTGGTCTGACTGGAATTATCCTCGCATCGCCACCATTGGATTTTGCAGTGTCGGCTAGCTACTTTGTTGTAGCGCACTTTCACTACGTTTTATTTGGAACCGTAGTCTTTGCAATGTTCGCCGGATTTTATTTCTGGTGGCCAAAGATGACAGGCAAGATGCTCAATGAGCGCCTTGGAAAGATTCACTTCTGGACAACATTTGCAGGATTTCACTTGACATTCTTAATTCAGCACTGGCTGGGTATCAAGGGCTTCCCACGACGTTACGCCGATTATTTAGCTACTGATGGATTTACCTTCATGAACACCGTTTCTACCGTTGGTTCATTCTTGCTGGCACTTTCGATGATTCCATTTGCCATTAACATCTGGATTACACGCAAGGCACCGATGGTCGGCGTAGATGATCCTTGGGGCTACGGTTCATCTCTTGAATGGGCGACATCATGTCCGCCGCCGCGCCATAATTTCTTGACGATGCCACGTATCTCCAGTGAGCGACCTGCCTTTGATCTTCATCATCCGCATATAAAGACAGAGGGACACTAACTTTATGAAGGTTAATTGGCAGTTATTCGGTGGTCTGGCGATTTTCTATGTAATCGTCACCATCATCTACTGGCAGATCGGTGGTGAGCCTGTTGGAATCGGTGGAATGTTGTTGTCAGCCTGCCTGGCCGGCATGGTCGGTTTCTACTTATGGTTTACCCAAAAGCGTATTGGGGTTATCTTGCCCGAAGATAGTTTCACCGCAGAGATCATCGATGGCGCAGGTGAACTTGGTTTCTATAGTCCGCACTCATGGTGGCCACTTCCAGTAGCACTCAGTGCCTGCGCGATGGGGATGGGTCTATTCATCGGTTGGTGGCTTACAGTAATTGGGATCGGCGCAATTATGATTAGTGTTATTGGTATGGTCACCGAATATGAAAAGCCAGTAACTACTTCAGCACATTAATGAGCAATGAGCGGGCGGAAATCCTTCCGACTGATTTTCCGAACACATCTGCTGCTCGCATAATCATCGACGCCCCAGCTGCGAAGATCTTCGATGTACTCGCAAACCCTTCAGCTCATCGGCTATTTGATGGATCAGGAACAATTCAGAAATCAGTTTCAGGGCCGGAAAGATTATTTCTCGGTGCCAAATTTGCTATGGCGATGAAAATTAAAGTTCCGTATCGCATCAAAAATACTGTTGTGGTTTTTGAAGAGAACAAGAAAATCACATGGTGTCACTTCATGAAGTGGAGATGGTCTTACGAACTCACCGAATTAAATAGTGGGACAACTCAAGTTACGGAATCCTTTGATGCCAGCGCTATACCTGGGTACGCCAAGTGGTGGTTAGGAAAAACTGGGGCAATGGTTCACAATCCAAAGTGGATGGCGAAATCACTCGTGCGGTTGAAGTCTATGTGCGAGGCAGAACCTCTTAGCTAGTGGTGTTCGATCTCTTTAAGATCCTGTGCGCTCACCTTAGGAACGGCAACGGCATGAGCCTTGCTCAGTCGAATACGTAACTTGTTTTTGAGAGCTCCGGGACGTCTTACGCCACGAG
Organism: Candidatus Planktophila sp.; assembly: GCA_964201135.1. Classification (GTDB taxonomy): domain Bacteria; phylum Actinomycetota; class Actinomycetes; order Nanopelagicales; family Nanopelagicaceae; genus Planktophila. Next base: position 5,494 of record CAXNDE010000026.1, on the reverse strand, counting down.
CATCAGTGGCAGGCAGCTCTAGGGCTGGTGCCTGTTCGTGAGATGTAAGTATCCATCGCTTTTGCGCAGAGATTGGCTTATGAATTTCTGCGAACTCACCACTTGGCATGCGCACAAGTTGCCCAGTCTCCATTCCGTGCAGTACAAGGTCACGATCTGCACGCTGAAGAGATAGGCAAAGTCGCTTTGTTACAACAAATGCAATGGGTGGAAGAATAAATATTGAGATTCGTGAGAACCACATGATTTGATTGATTGATAAATCAAATTGCGTCGCAAAGATGTCATTTCCACCATTGATTAGAGAGATTAGTACGAAGGTAATGGACATAACACCCAATGCTGTGCGGTTTGGCACGTTGCGTGGACGGTCTAGTAAGTGATGCTCGCGCTTATCTCCAGTAATCCAACTTTCGATGAATGGATAAAAGGCCATTCCCGTAAAGATAATTCCAGGCACGATTAAGGCAGGAATCAGAATATTCCAGGAGACAGTGTGGCCAAAGGCATGAGTCTCCCATGGTGGTGCCATGCGCACTAAGCCGTCGAGCCAACCCATGTACCAGTCGGGTTGTGAACCGGCAGAGATCTGCCCAGGTGTATAGGGACCGTATAACCAAATGGGGTTAATCGATGCAACGGCAGATAAAAACGCTGTGACGCCAAATACGATGAAGAAAAAACCACCTGCCTTTGCCATATAGACGGGCAAGATGGGATGTCCGACAACGTTCTTTTCAGTTCGTCCAGGTCCAGGGAACTGTGTGTGCTTCTGGTACCACACGAGCATCACGTGAACTGTAATAACAGCTAGAAATATACCTGGCAGCAAAAGGATATGAATAGTAAAGATTCGCGGTAGGAAGCCCACCCCGGGAAAGGCACCACCAAATAAAAAGAAGGTGATGTATGTACCGACTAAAGGTACTGCCTGAATAATGGCTGAGGTAATTCGAAGGCCAGTTCCGGAGAGCAAATCATCTGGGAGTGAGTATCCAAGTAGACCTTCAACTAATCCTAAAGTCAGCAAGATGATTCCGAGAATCCAGTTGAACTCGCGTGGCTTTCTAAAAGCTCCTGTGAAGAAGACTCGGAGTAGGTGAGCAACGATTGCCGCCATAAATATATTTGCAGACCAGTGATGGATCTGGCGCATCAATAAACCGCCACGGATCTCGAATGAGATATCTAGAGTCGAGGCGTAGGCCGCCGACATCGTGATTCCCTTGAGAGGTTCGTACACACCCTCATAGACAACTTCGCGTTGTGATGGATCAAACCACAGTGTTAAAAAAGTTCCAGAGAGCAGCAAGATGACGAATGAGTACATGCAAATCTCACCGAACATAAATGTCCAGTGATCAGGAAAGACTTTGTTGAGTGATTTTTTCATCCAACCCGCAGCGCCCAAGCGCTCATCGACAAAGTTGGCTGCTGCGCCTAATCTTTTTTCTACAGTTGTCATTGTGAGTTACGCTCCCAGAAACTAGGTCCGACGGCTTCATTAAATGGTGCACGAGCTATTAAATATCCCTCTTTATCCACGGTTATATCTAACTGCGGTAATGGCCTGGCCGCAGGTCCAAAAATGACCTTGGCTGCCTGGGTGACATCGAATGTGGATTGATGGCATGGGCACAAGAGATGTTTAGTCGTTTGCTCGTATAAGGCAACGGCGCAGCCCATGTGAGAACAGATCTTCGAGAAGGCGATGATTCCATCATGGGTCATAGCAAGCTTTTCAGGGGTTAAATTAAACTCTTCCGGGCGAAGGCGAATAAGCAGAACGGGATCCTTTGCGATATCACTTAAGGGGCGATGGGTATCGGGGGCGACTTCAGGAAGAGTCTGCACAACCGAACCCACCTCTAAATCAGAGGCGAGGATTGGACGGTTACCAGGGTCGGTCACGAGTCTGGTTCCAGCCTTCCAATTCGTTTTCTCTAACTCTTTTCCAGGCAGTGGTCCGAGATCGCGAAGCAGCAGAACTGGTGGAAGAGCAAAGAGGCCCAAAGAGGCGGCAAGAGAGCCCTTAATTAACTTGCGGCGTCCAAGCTGCACACCGGCAACACCATCCTTGACCGTCTTTACAAACTCTTCACGATCCTCATCAGAGGATCTAAATTCATGACGATGGTTCACAACTTCGGTATCTGGCATTAATTTCTTAGCCCACAAGATTGCAGCCATGCCCAGAAAGAACAGCGACATCGCCATTCCAAGACCTAAAAATAATTGGTGAGCATTTTGATCGCCCATGACTGGGATGAATATAAAGACATCTTCTGGAATCCAGATGTAGGAATAGATAAGTAAGAGCGAGCCAACGGCAGATAATCCAAAGAGAGCTGCGACCTGTTGTTCGGCGCGTTTTTCAGCACGTGGATCTATATCGGCCGCACGTGGTGCATGCACCGCTTCGCCAGGGTCTTGAAAGGCTTCGATCTCGTTAGACATTCTCTATTATCTCGCTCTCGTTGTTAACCAGACAGCAACTGCAATCAATATTCCAAGACCGAGTACCCACACAAGAAGACCTTCGGTTACTGGACCAACACGTCCCATAGTTGCACCGCCGAGATTTGGTTCAGCCTCTGCAGCTTTAATCCATTTGATGACAGAGAGTTTTTCCTCTGGGGTTAATGTTTTATCACTAAAGACCGGCATAGATTGTGGTCCAGTAATGAGGGCTTCGTAGATATGTTTTGGCTCCACACCCATCAACGTCGGTGCATATTTTCCTTGAGTGAGGGCTCCACCCTGTCCTGCAAAGTTATGGCACATCGCGCAGTTGTTTCTAAAGAGCTCGCCACCCTCGGCAGTACTTCCATCGCGCTCGTAATTTAACTGCGCATCTGTTGGAATCGCTGGGCCAGGGGCAAGGCTTGCAACATAGGCGGCAAGGGCCGCTACCTCTTCTTCGTTATACACAGGTGTTTTTCGAGAGATTTGAGTGCTCATATCGGCAACTGGCATGCGTCCTGTGCCAACTTGAAAATCCACAGATGCTGCGCCAACACCAATTAACGCAGGTGCGATAGCACTGCCCTCTAAGTTAAGGCCATGGCAGGTTGAGCAACCCCTAAGGAAGATCTGCTTTCCCTCATCGATTTGAGTAGAGCGGGCAAAGGCGTTGGGGGAGGTTTTCATAGATGCACTGGCAACGTTAAAGGTAGTTCCGATTCCAAAAAGTGCAATGACAAGAAGTAGCGGAGCAACTGCCTTGTGGCGGCGATAATGCGAAAGGCGTTTCACGTGTTCTCCATACTCCTCTATTTAATCAGGTAGATCGCTGAAAAGAGTGCGATCCACACAACGTCGACGAAGTGCCAATAGTAGGAAACAACGATTGCAGTAGTGGCCTGCCCGCTGGTAAAACGGCGGGCTTTAGATACACGAACGATCACAATTAAGAAAGCGATCAATCCACCAGTTACGTGAAGACCGTGAAAACCAGTAGCAATATAGAAGATAGAGCCATAGGCAGTAGATGAAAGGGTGAGGCCCTCGTGAACAAGTGAGGCGTATTCATACACCTGACCAGCAACGAAAAATCCACCCATTACAAATGTCAAAGAGAACCATTCGCGCATTCCCCATTTATTAATCTGATACATCTTTCCACTCTTATGATTCTGAAAACGCTCCGCAGCAAAGACGCCGAACTGGCATGTCACAGATGAGAGAACTAAAATCGTTGTATTAAATGCAGCGAAGGGGATATTGAGTATTTCATGTGACTCTAGCCAAATCGCTGGGCCCTGTACTCCGCGTATGGTGAAATAGATGGCAAAGAGTGCTGCGAAGAACATCAATTCGCTGGAGAGCCAGACTATGGTGCCAACTGCCACGGCGTTAGGTCGTGTGATTGTGTGGTGGGCCGTTACGGCTGTGCTAGACATGCCTCGATTATTCCCTAAAACATGGGCCCTGTCCTGCGTCAGAGCTCGGATGGAGGCGCCTTTAGCCTTTTATTGAGATGAAACTGGTCACTCTTTTCACCCAATCGCAACTTTGGTTCTCGTGCTTATGTGACTTAGAATCAGAGCCATGAGCGAGCAGATTCTCAAGAAGCACATCATTGTCTACTCCGATGACTCATCGGTGCGGGCCACAATTATTTCCGCCCTTGGAGAGCGAGCAGCCTCTGATCTTGCCCCTCACGTAGTTCATGAGTTTGCAACAGCACCCGCCCTTCGAAGCTATGTCGATTCACGATCTGCAGTTGATTTGTTCATTCTCGATGGTGAAGCAACTCCCGAGGGTGGTCTCGGAATCGCCCGCCAGCTCAAGGACGAGGTATTTAACTGCCCTCCGATCCTGGTGATTACAGGACGTGTCCAGGACTCATGGCTTGCAGCCTGGTCGCTAGCGGAGGCATCGGTTGTTCATCCAATCGATCCATTCACTTTGGCACAGAGTGCGGCGAAATTACTGCGCGGCACAAAACTTATCTCTGCTTAACTGCACTCCTTATGTCAGAGCAGCAATGGCAAGCTCACTTAGCCAGGCTAGATAGCGGTTTAGATCTTCTCGCCCATGATGTTCAGTGGTGCATGCAAGAGATATTAGAAGGCCGTGCTGAGACGGCACGCATCAAAGATTTTTTACTCTCACTAAAAGCCAAAGGCGAGACTTCAGATGAGGTCGGTGCGCTGGTGGCTCAGATGTATGAGCACTGCGCCCCCATCACTATCAAAGAGCGAGCAGTAGACACGGTTGGCACAGGCGGCGATGGAGCACACACAATAAATATTTCAACAACGGCTGCGATTATCGCCGCATCAGCCGGTGCAAAAGTGATCAAACACGGCAATCGTGCAGCCTCTTCTAAATCAGGGGCTGCAGATCTACTCGAGGCCTTAGGAGTTTCAATATCACTTGATGGCGAGGCAGTCACTAAGACATTTAACGAGCTTGGAATTGGTTTTTGTTTTGCACCTGTCTTTCATCCAGCAATGCGCTTTGCAGGCCCTGCCCGCAAAGAGCTCGGCGTACCCACTGTCTTTAATATTCTGGGGCCACTTGCCAACCCCGCAAAGCCCCAGGCTGCAGCCATTGGTGTTGCCGATGATCGAATGCATTTAGTGATGGCTCAAGTTCTTGGCGATCGTGGAGTCGATGGCTTTGTTTTCCGTGGAGATGATGGTCTTGACGAAATAACTCTGGCAACAACTACTTCGGTTTTAACTATTGGCCATGGTGAGATATCCAGCGATTTGATCGACCCCTTAGATTTCTCAATTGCGCGGGCTCCGATTACTGCACTCGTTGGGGGTGATGCCAGTGAAAATGCAGGTATCACAACGGCCATCTTTGCCGGTGAGAGGGGCGCTCCACGCGATGCCGTTGTATTAAATGCCGCTGCGGCGATAGCGGCCTATGACGGTAGATCTGATTTAGATCTGCACCATCGAATCGCAATCGGCGTGCAAAAAGCAACGACTGCAATTGACTCAGGAGCGGCCACTCAACTGCTAGCGCGGTGGGCAGA
>CAXNDE010000025.1:0-13760 GCA_964201135.1 Candidatus Planktophila sp. | reverse complement strand
GCAACGCGTACAACTTCTAAGGCATAGGCACGGTTGCTGCGATAGCCATCAAAGAAGTGCTCGGCATCTAGAAAGACACGTTGGCCTTCGGCGATTAAGTGAGCTACAGAGTCTCGAATCATTGCAAGGTTTTCATCGAGGGATGTTTTAAGTGCTAAATCAACATGGCGATCAAAGGCCTTTGCCACCAAAGTAACTGCTGGGGCACCGCTATCGCGCAGCGCACCTAGGAGAACATCATCGGCGGCCTTAACGTTAGGACGACGGGTCGCACCGAAGGCGACAAAGGTTGCATTCTTTAATACCAGCTCTTTTTTAGCACGGAAAAAGAACTCAGTGTCCTTGGGGTTAGCACCTGGCCAACCGCCCTCAATAAAACCAACACCTAAATCATCTAAGTGACGTGCAATCGCTAACTTGTCATGAACAGAGAGATTAAGGCCCTCTTGCTGTGCGCCATCGCGCAAAGTGGTGTCATAGATATGAAAGGCATCCGATACTGGCATTAGCAGACCTTTTTAACCCAGTTATGTGTATCAATAACTGTTCCGTGTTGAATTCCAAGTAAGTGATTGCGAATCTGCATGGTTATTACACCAGGTTGTCCGTCACCAGTTATCCAAGTTCCCATAACACTCTTTGCTTGACCAACGGGTGAGACAACAGCGGCAGTACCGCAGGCAAAGATTTCAGTAATCTCACCACTGGCTACGCCATCGCGCCAATCATCGATACTGAGCATTACCTCTTCAGTTTTATATCCGAGATCTCTTGCCACAGATAAAATCGAATCGCGTGTTATACCTGGAAGCAAGGTTCCAGTCAGCTTGGGAGTGATAACAGTTGCATCAGCGCCTTTGCCCTTTACAAAGTAAAGATTCATGCCGCCCATCTCTTCAACCCATTTACGCTCTTTAGCATCGATCCACACAACTTGATCGCAACCCTCTTTAGCTGCAGCCTTTTGTGCAACAAGTGAGGCTGCGTAGTTTCCACCGCACTTTGCCTCACCCGTGCCACCGATCGCTGCGCGCACATACTCCGTTGAAATCCAGACCGAGACCGCTTTATTTGGATCAAAATAGGCACCAGCTGGTGTTGCAATCAACATATAGGTTGCCTTATTTGATGGTCTGACTCCTAAACCAACTTCAGTTGCAAACATAAATGGTCGCAAGTAAAGCGACTCTCCCACTTTATTTGGTACCCAGGCAGCATCGGTTTTAACTAAGGTTTCGATTGTCTCGATAAATAGCTGTTCTGACATCTCTGGCAAGGCTAAACGAGCCGCTGAGTTAGCAAAGCGCTTGGCATTTGCCCCGGGTCGAAAGAGGGCAATGTCGCCATTGGGTTGGCGGTATGCCTTTAACCCTTCAAAGATCTCTTGACCGTAATGAAACACGGCCGTTGCTGGATCGAGTGAGATTGGGCCATACGGCTTTAACTCTGGTTCTGACCATCCATCACTCTCACTCCACTCACACACAACCATATGATCTGTGTAGTACTTACCAAAGCCACCTTCGGCAACAAGTGCATCACGGGTTGCGCCATCTTTGGCATTAGGGTTGAGTGAGATTTTCATGGTTTATAACGCTGCGACGAGCGCATCTCCAATTTCAGTCGTGCTTCGCTTCTTATCACCGCGCGTGGCTAAATCAGCTGCGACTACGCGCTCTACATCGCGGGCAGCATCGGCATAACCCAAGTGATCTAACATCATGGCAACTGACATAACTGTGGCCGTTGGATCGGCAATATTCTTGCCGGCGATATCTGGGGCCGAACCATGAACTGGTTCAAACATCGATGGGAATTTTCCAGTTGGATTGATATTGCCCGATGCAGCCAGTCCAATGCCGCCACAGATTGCAGCTGCGATATCGGTCAAGATGTCTCCAAATAAGTTATCGGTAACTACAACATCAAATCGCTCAGGGTTAGTCACAAAAAACATCGATGCGGCATCCACGTGCAAGTAATCTGTTGTAACACCTGGATACTCTTTAGCAACCTCATCAAATGTTCGAGTCCATAAACTACCGGCACGAGTTAAAACATTGTTTTTGTGAACAAGTGTTAATTTTTTACGATCGCGCTTTTGCGCCCGCTCAAAGGCATCACGAATAACCCGCTCTGCGCCTCGTCGAGTATTAAGACTCTCTTCCGTTGCGATTTCATCGGGTGTGCCGAGGGCAAGTACGCCGCCAGCACCTGCATATGGGCCCTCAGTTCCTTCGCGTACAACTATAAAATCAATCGGTGCCTTAGTAGCAAGTGGACCAGTAACACCTGGCATTAAACGTGCCGGGCGCAGATTGACATAGTGATCAAAGGCAAAGCGCAGCTTCAATAAAAGCCCGCGCTCTAAAACTCCGCTGGGAACCGTTGGGTCTCCAACTGCGCCAAGTAAAATAACATCGGCCTTTGCAATTTCAGCCATAGTCGCATCGGATAAAACCTCTCCAGTGCGATGCCATAAGGCAGCGCCTAACTCAAATGAGGTTTTCTTAAACTCTACGTTGTACTTCTTAGCAACGGCATCAAGAACTTTAACGCCCTCGTTAACAACATCGGGTCCGATTCCATCTCCTGGGATGAGGGCTAAGTTAATAGTTTTCATTAATCCACCAAGACAACGGCGCGAACGGAATCGGCCAAAGTCTCTCTTTTGATAGTAGCCAACATAGCCTCGCTCACATCGGAGTCAACAGTGAGCGCCATCAGCGCCTTGCCCCCAGCGGTGCTGCGCGCCACCTGCATGCCTGCGATATTGATATTAGCTTGACCTAGAGTGTGACCAACAGTGCCGATCACGCCTGGATGATCTAGATAGCGAAGAAACACGATATGGGAAGTGGGCGCAAGATCAAGTGAGAATGAATCAATCCCAATAATCTTTTGCGTTTGTTTGATGCCCATCAATGTTCCATCAACAGTTATTGATTTACCGCTACCAGTTGCAGCATGGAGAGAGATCATGGAGCGATATTCGGGGCTATCTGCAGTCGTTGTCACGGTAGATGACATGCCGCGTTCGGCGGCAAGGCCCGGAGCATTGACATACGTAACCTCTTCGGCGCCAACTGCAATGAGTGAGCCTTTGAGCGCACTGATAGCAAGGATTGATGAGTCATGAACTGCGATCTCACCGCGAACTTGAATATCTAGATGAACTGGTACCTCACCGAGGAGTTCGGTAGCGATCTGTGCCATTTTTTCAACGAGCGGCAGAGAGGGTCGAATCTCCTGTGCAATTACTCCACCTTTAACGTTGACGGCATCGGGTACTAGCTCGCCAGCTAATGCTTTGCGCACCGATACTGCTACGGCTATACCTGCACGCTCTTGCGCCTCATCGGTAGATGCCCCTAAGTGCGGGGTCGCAATAACATTATCTAAAGTAAAGAGGGGTGAATCAGTGCAGGGTTCGCTTACATACACATCTAAACCAGCACCTGCTACGCGACCTTCAACGATCGCATCATAGAGAGCCGACTCGTCGAGTACTCCGCCACGAGCAGCGTTAATAATGCGCACCGCCGGCTTAACTTTTTTGAGCGCTTCTACCCCGATTAAGTTGGCAGTCTCTTTAGTCTTCGGTAAGTGAATTGTGATGAAATCTGCGGTGCGAAGTAGCTCATCGAGATCAACTAGTTTTACATCAAGTTGGGCCGCGCGAGCAGGCTGTAAATATGGATCATAGGCGATGACGTTCATACCAAAGGCCTGCATACGGTGGGCCACTAACTGACCAATGCGGCCAAAGCCAACGATGCCAAGAGTTTTTTCAAATAGTTCAGCGCCAGTGTACTTAGAGCGTGCCCACTTACCGTTGCGCAAAGCAGCGTGAGCTGGTGAGATAAAACGGGCCGATGCAAGAAGTAAGGAGATAGCAAGTTCGGCGGCACTGACGATGTTAGATGTCGGTGCGTTAACAACCATGACACCTGCAGAAGTAGCTGCTGCGATATCAACATTATCTAAACCAACACCTGCGCGTGCAATAATCTTTAAGCCTTTAGCTGCAGCAATGGCTTCGGCATCCATCTTTGTTGCAGAGCGAATTAAAACCGCATCAACTCCCTTGTCAAGAGCTGCTAAAAGCTCGGTACGATTTGCGCCGTCACAGTTAACGACCTCGAAATCTGGACCAAGTGCATCTAGCGTTGCCGGACTTAACTCTTCTGCGATTAATACAACGGGTTTAGCCACGTGCCACGCTGCCCTCTTTGTAATCATCGGCCTTTGACTGCTTCATCCATGAAAACATCTTGCGAAGTTCTCGTCCAACGGCCTCGATTGGATGTACCTCACCCTTAGCACGAAGCGCCTTGAACTCAACGCCGCCAGCCTCTTGATCATCGATGAAGCGCTTAGCAAAAACTCCGCTTTGAATCTCAGCTAGAACTGCCTTCATATTCTCTTTTACATGTGGATCGATAACACGTGGACCGGATACATAGTCACCAAACTCGGCAGTATCTGATACCGACCAGCGCTGCTTTGCAATTCCACCTTCGTACATTAAATCTACGATTAATTTAAGTTCATGTAGGCACTCAAAGTATGCAACCTCTGGCTGATATCCAGCCTCGGTTAAAACTTCAAAGCCATACATCACTAGTTGGGATGCCCCACCACATAAGACAGACTGCTCGCCAAATAGATCGGTCTCTGTCTCTTCGGTAAATGTCGTCAAGATTCCACCCGCGCGCAATCCACCGATCGCTTTGGCATAGGAGAGTGTTAATGGCCATGCAGCTCCAGTTGAATCCTGCTCAACTGCAACGATAACTGGGACTCCTCGTCCTGCGGCATATTCACGGCGAACCAAATGTCCAGGACCCTTAGGTGCAACCATGCAGACATCAACATTTGCACTTGGCTTGATATAACCAAAACGGATATTGAAGCCGTGACCGAAGAACAACGCGTCGCCATCTTTAAGGTTAGGCAGAATTGAATCGGTGTAGATATGTCGCTGAAGGTGATCAGGTGCCAAGATCATAATGACAGTTGCCTCTTTAACCGCCTCGGCAACGCCGACTACCCGTAAGCCCTGCGCCTCTGCCTTTGCCTTTGATGGTGAGCCATCTTTTAACCCAACACGAACATCGACACCGCTATCACGCAAGTTAAGTGCGTGTGCATGTCCCTGTGAGCCGTAACCGATGATCGCGACTTTGCGAGCCTGGATAATGGATAGATCGGCATCCTCTTCGTGATACATCGTTGCTGCCACGGTATTTCTCCTTAGTTCTGGTAATCGGGTTGTGTGTCGTGAACAATTGGTTGTGCTGTATTGGGCAAAATCTCTTTAATAGAAATTACATTGATTAACTTGTCCAGCTGAGCAATTACTTGCTCGAGAGCATGGCCTTCCAGGTTGACCACTATGTCCATTTTAGAGGTCTCAGGGTTACTAGTCGGACCAACAGATAAGCGCTCAATGTTGTATGCACGGCGTGAAAAGAGGCCGGCGACCCTGGCTAAAACGCCAGGTGAGTTTTCAACGATAACTTCAAGGGTGTGTTGGGCCATTTTTATAGCTCCTGTGAATCCCAGTCGGGCGCAGTCTCGCGCGCAATCATGATGTCGTCATTAGATGTGCCAGCTGCAACCATTGGCCAGACCATCGCATCGCGATGGACTCGAAAATCAACTACCACTGGTTGATCATTAATACTCATCGCCTTTTCAATCGTTGCATCGACATCTTCAGCGCGCTCACAACTTAAACCAACGCAGCCCATCGCCTCTGCCAACATTGGAAAGTTAGGAACACGCTTTGATTCAAGGTTGGTGTTTGAGTAGCGCCCCTCATAGAAAAGTGTCTGCCACTGACGCACCATGCCAAGTGATTCATTGTTGATAATCGCAACTTTAATTGGAATATTATTGAGGGCACATGTCACTAACTCTTGGTTAGTCATCTGGAAACAGCCATCGCCATCAATTGCCCAGACCGTTGTATCAGGTGCTCCAACCTTGGCACCCATGGCAGCAGGGACTGCATAACCCATTGTTCCGAGTCCCCCTGAGTTCAACCATGTTCGAGGATTTTCATAGGAGACAAACTGTGCGGCCCACATCTGATGCTGTCCAACACCTGCGGCAAAAATTGTTTGTGGCCCAGAGATTTTTCCTAAGCGCTCGATTACATACTGCGGTGATAGTGAACCATCTTTAGGTACGTCATAACCCAATGGATAGGAGGCTCGAAGTGAGTTCATCTGGTGGAGCCATGGCGCTAAATCTGGACGGTTCTTAGTAAGTGCGAGCTTTAACGCTGGAATCAGCGCTGTAATCGTATGCTTCAAATCTCCGATGACTGCAACGTCGGCAAAGCGGTTTTTGCCAATTTCAGCTGGATCAACATCGGCGTGAATAACCTTTGCATTGACTGCAAATGTAGATAGTTTTCCGGTAACACGATCATCAAAGCGCGCACCTAAGGTAATGAGTAGGTCAGCTTTTTGAAGCGCCGTGACAGCAGCTACCGTGCCATGCATTCCGGGCATACCAAGGTGCAGTGGATGGCTATCTGGAAAAGCGCCTCGCGCCATGAGCGTTGTAACAACGGGTGCACCAAGTAGTTGTACAAGTTCTAGAAGTTCGCGCGATACATCTGCTTTTATTGCACCTCCTCCAACATAAAAAACAGGCTTGCTGGACTGTGTGATCAAATCAGCGGCATCGGTGATGCTTTGAGCATCGGGAGCCGTTTTTGGCTGATAGCCCTTTAACGAAACAGATGTTGGATATTTAAAATCCGTCATCTTCTGTAGCGCATCTTTTGCGATGTCAACGAGAACTGGACCAGGACGACCTGTACTTGCAATATGAAAAGCCTCAGCAATTGCACGAGGAATGTCGGCAGGATCTGTAATTAAATAATTGTGTTTAGCAAATGGCATCGTGATTCCACGAATGTCTGCCTCTTGAAAGGCATCGGTACCGATAGCAACCGATGGAACTTGGCCAGTAATTGCCACGACCGGAACAGAGTCCATTGCCGCATCGGCTAATGGTGTTACGAGATTTGTCGCACCTGGCCCAGATGTTGCGATGCAGACACCTACACGACCAGTAACTTGGGCATATCCAGTTGCGGCATGTCCTGCACCTTGCTCGTGGCGCACGAGAATGTGGCGAATTGAGCTAGAAAAGATTGGATCATAAGCAGGCAAAATTGCACCACCTGGAATTCCAAACATCACATCAACGCCGGCGGCCTCTAGCGATGCCACAAGTGAACTAGCTCCGTTCATCTGACTCATTTCCTTCTCCTTCCCATTCTCGGTAGTTAGTAGTGGCTATTAAACGAAAAAACCCTCAGATTAACTGAGGGCAGCGCGCGATCGAATTGCTAGATCACGCGCTTTTAAATCACCACTGAATTCATTGTAGACATGGACTTATTCTCCAACAGCTTGTGAAATGAGTCAAGGCGTGAGATGGACATCTCACAATTTGAACAGATCTAGTCGCAGACCGCACCCTTTGATGCCGAGCCGACCAGTTTGGAGTATTTATGCAGGACTCCGCGGCTGTATTTATGGGTAAGTGGCCTCCAACCAACTCTGCGAGTTGCGAGTTCGGCCTCACCGACGAGCAGATCCATTGTGCGATTGGTGATGTCGATTCGCACAATATCGCCATCTTTAACAAATGCGATAGGACCACCATCGACGGCCTCGGGTGCAACGTGGCCAACACATAGGCCAGTTGATCCACCTGAAAAACGTCCATCGGTCAAAAGTAGAATTGTCTTACCAAGACCGGCACCTTTAATTGCACCAGTAATCATTAACATCTCGCGCATACCAGGTCCACCCTTAGGTCCTTCGTAGCGAATAACAACAACATCACCGGCTTGGATTGTTCCATTTTCTAGTGCATCCATTGCAGCTTGTTCGCGCTCGAAGACACGTGCAGGTCCTTCAAATGATGTGATTCCAACTCCAGCTGTTTTACATACCGCGCCATCGGGTGCAAGGGAGCCGCCTAAAATCGTGATTCCTACATCGGTAGATAGTGGCTGAGATGCCGCCCTTAAAATCTGACCATCTGGATCTGGTGGATTAATCTCGGCTAAATTCTCAGCCATAGTCTTGCCAGTCACAGTTAATACATCACCGTGCAACATCTTGGCATCCAGCAGAGCTTTTAGAACTACTGGGACTCCCCCAATTTTATCCATATCGCTCATGACAAAGCGGCCAAAGGGTTTCAAATCACCCAGCAATGGAACTTTAGAACCAATGCGATGAAAATCATTGAGCTCTAAGTCAACATCGGCCTCGTGTGCAATTGCCAGTAAATGTAGAACCGCGTTCGTTGAACCGCCAAGTGCCATCAATATTGTGATTGCATTTTCAAATGCCTGCTTGGTTAAAATATCACGTGTTGTTATTCCAGCTCGGATCAATTCGACAACGGCTGCTCCAGATTTAACAGCAAAGGCATCGCGCCGACGATCAACGGCAGGAGGCGCGGCCGATCCTGGAAGAGATAAACCAATAGCTTCACCAATACTTGCCATGGTATTAGCTGTAAACATTCCACCACATGCACCTTCACCGGGGCATATTGCGCGCTCAATTTGATCAACCCGCTCCTGTGTAATTAATCCACGCGCACAGGCACCAACGGCTTCGAAGGCATCGATGATCGTTACATCTTTACCATCGACTTGTCCTGGAAGAGTTGAACCCGCATACACAAAAACACTTGCAACATTGAGGCGCGCCGCCGCCATCATCATGCCAGGAAGAGATTTATCACATCCGGCAAATGTAACCATTCCATCAAAGCGCTCGGCCTGCATGACTGTTTCAACTGAATCTGCAATAACTTCGCGAGAGACGAGTGAAAAGTGCATACCTTCATGTCCCATGGAGATTCCATCAGAGACGGAGATTGTTCCAAACTGCATCGGAAATCCGCCGGCATCGATTACACCTTGTTTAGATGCTTTGGCTAAACGATCTAACGATAGATTGCATGGAGTGATTTCATTCCACGATGATGCAATTCCAATCTGAGGTTTAACCCAATCTTCATCTCCCATTCCAACTGCACGTAACATTCCACGTGCAGGTGCCCGCTCCATTCCATCGGTAACTAATCCAGAGCGCGGTTTCATCGTAGCCATAGTCGTTATTCTAACTACTCGCCCTGGCCTAAATGGCTTAATAGAAGTGCGCGAACACGTGCGGCATCTGCTTGGCCCTGTGTCTCTTTCATGACCGCACCGATGAGTGCGCCAGCTGCCGGTAAATGTCCATTACGAATCTTCTCGGCAGTCTCTGGCTGCTCGCCGCAGACCTTTTCAATCGCAGCCATGAGTGCACCATCATCGTTAACGACTTTTATTCCTCGGGCGGCAATAACCGCCGCCGGCTCTCCTTCGCCAGCAATAACACCCGCAATAACTTGGCGAGCTAACTTATCGGTGAGCTCTCCTGTATTAACTAGTGCCACGATTTCGGCAACATCGCTCGGTGTAATCGTTAAATCTGTGATTGCCACATCTTTATCATGTGCAATACGTGAGATTTCACCGAGCCACCAACTACGGGCCTTAGTTGGATCTGCACCTAAATTAACCGTTGCCTCAACGATATTTAAAACATCGGCGTTAATCATCGCCGCCATCTCCTTATCGGGCACGGCCCAGGCCTCTTGTAAGCGCTTACGGTGAATCGATGGCCGTTCAGGTAATCCAGCACGCAAAGATTCAATCCATGTCGCATCTGGTGCAACTGGAACTAAATCTGGCTCTGGAAAATATCGGTAATCCTCGGCCTGCTCTTTAGAGCGGCCCGATCGAGTAAGACCTGAATCCTCTTGGAAGTGACGTGTCTCTTGAACAACGCGCTCTCCCTTATTTAATAACTCTGCATGGCGAATCATCTCTCCACGAATCGCACGCTCGACAGAGCGCAGTGAGTTCACGTTTTTGGTCTCACTACGAGTACCAAGAGTTTCGGCACCGATTAAACGAAGTGAAACGTTGGCATCACAGCGAAGTGAGCCTTGTTCCATCTTTACATCACTGACACCAAGAGAGCGCAAAATATCTCGAAGTTCGGCAACGTATGCCTTTGCCACCTCGGGTGCGTATTTTCCAGTGCCCGGAACAATTTTTGTAACAATCTCAACTAATGGAATCCCTGCACGGTTGTAATCGAGAAGGGAGTATTCAGCGCCATGGATACGTCCTGTTGCACCACCAACGTGTAAAGACTTTCCGGTGTCCTCTTCCATATGGACACGTTCGATTTCGATACGAAAAACCTTTGGACCTTCATCGGTATCGATCTCTACATCAACATAGCCATTAATGCAGATTGGCTCGTCATACTGTGAGATTTGAAAGTTTTTGGGCATATCGGGATAGAAATAGTTTTTACGGGCAAAGCGACTAAATGGGGCGATAGAACAGTTGAGTGCAAGCCCAATTTTGATCGTTGATTCAATCGCCTTTTCATTAACTGTTGGCAGAGCACCTGGTAGAGCCAAACAGACCGGACAGGTTTGGGTATTTGGCTCTCCCCCAAATACTGTGGTGCAGCCACAAAACATCTTCGACTTAGTATTGAGTTCAACGTGGACTTCAAGACCAAGTACTGGCTCGTACTTGGCGATTACATCATCGTATGTAAGCGCCATTTATTTGCCTGCCAATGCTGGGGCCTGTGAAAGCAATGGTGCGCCCCACTTAGTAAGCAGAGCCGCTTCAAGTGCTGCTCCAACTAAGTACATGCGCTGATCTTGCATAGCTGGTGCCATAATCTGAAAACCAACTGGAAGGCCATCTTCTGGTGCTAAACCTGAAGGCAAAGACATTCCGCCAATCCCAGCCATATTCACTGGAATCGTTGCGATGTCATTTAAATACATGGCGATTGGATCATTGGATTTTTCACCGATTTTAAAGGCAGTAGTTGGACATGTAGGGGAGACCATAACATCGCATTTTTCAAAGGCCTTGTTGAAATCCTGTGTAATAAGCGTGCGAACTTTTTGCGCGCTGCCGTAATACGCATCGTAATAACCCGAAGAAAGTGCGTATGTACCGAGAATGATTCGACGCTTGACTTCGCGGCCAAATCCAACTTCGCGTGTTTGATTCATGACCGACTCTGCCGATGCGCCATCGACATCTCCAACGCGCAGGCCATAACGCATCGCATCAAAGCGAGCTAAGTTAGATGAACATTCAGATGGTGCAATTAAATAATAGGCGGCAAGTGCGTACTCAAAGTTAGGGGCCGATACTTCTATAATTTCAGCGCCAGCAGCGGCTAGTAGTTCAAGGGACTCTTCAAAGCGAATACGTACACCGCTCTGATAACCCTCGCCATTGAGCTCTTTAACAACGCCGATCTTCATTCCTTTAACATCGCCAGACTTTGCTGCCTTAACAACCTGTGGCACGGGTGCATTAATACTGGTTGAGTCTTTAGGGTCATACCCGGCAATCGCCTCATGCAAGAGCGCAGCATCTAAAACAGTGCGTGCGCACGGTCCTGCTTGATCAAGGGATGATGAAAATGCGATCAGACCAAAGCGTGAGACTCCACCGTAGGTCGGCTTTACTCCTACAGTTCCGGTAACGGCAGCGGGTTGGCGAATTGATCCGCCAGTATCAGTTCCGATTGCAAGTGGTGCTTCAAAGGCTGCCAGCGCCGCAGATGATCCGCCCCCTGAACCACCGGGAATGCGTGTTAAATCCCAAGGATTATGGGTCGGGCCATAGGCCGAGTTTTCAGTTGATGAGCCCATTGCAAACTCATCCATATTTGTCTTACCTAAAATAACTATGTCATTCTTCTTTAAATGTACAACGAGAGTTGAGTCATAGGGTGGACGCCAACCTTCAAGGATCTTTGAGCCTGCCGTTGTCGGAACGCCCTTTTGTACCATGACATCTTTTAAGGCAAGTGGAACTCCGGCAAGGGGTGAGAGTTTTTCACCCGCTGCCCGCTTTGCATCGACGGCGGCCGCTTGTGCGAGTGCGCCTTGGCTATCAACAAAGAGAAATGCGTGAACGTCGGCATCGACCGCTTCGATTCGATCTAAATGGCTCTGTGTCAGCGCAACTGATGTGGTTTCACCGGCAGCCAGCTTTGCTGCCATGTGGGCAGCTGATAAATAAATCATGCCTCTTCACCTAAAATCTGTGGAACTCTAAAACGCGACTCTTCTTGTGATGGTGCACCAGAGAGTGCCTGCTCGGTAGTAAGTGATGGAAGAACTACATCGGGGCGAAAGACATTGCGAAGTGGCAGTGGATGTGAGGTCGGCTCAACATCGGCTCCGGCGACTTCTTGCACTCGAGCAACGGCATCGAGGATGACAGTAAACTCGCTGGAAAGGCTGACGAGTTCGGCCTCACTCATCTCAATCCGCGCTAGGCGTGCAAGATGTGCAACATCATCACGTGAAAGGCTGCTCATGGGAGTGGAGTCTAATTAATCCGCACACTAACTGCGAATCTGTCCGTTTCCTGTAACTATCCACGTGGTTGTTGTCATCGCCTCTAATCCCATCGGTCCACGGGCATGGAGCTTCTGATTTGAAATCCCAATTTCAGCGCCAAAGCCCATCTGTTCGCCATCGGTAAAGCGCGTAGATGTATTGACCATCACGGCAGCGCAGTCGCTCAGGGCGATAAAGCGTGCGGCAACCTCCTTGTTTTCAGTCACGATCGCTTCGGTGTGCTGAGTACCGTATGTGGCGATGTGTTCTGATGCGCCATCTACTGAATCAACGATCGCAACGTTCATCTCTAAATCTCCGTACTCCGTACACCAATTCTCCTCGGTGGCCGCAGTCATTGGAATTGATCCAGCAAGTTCGACAGTACGAGAATCCCCATGAAGTACCACACCCGCATCATGTAGCGCCTTTAAAGCTATAGGTAGAAATCCTTGCGCAATACTCTTGTGAACTAATAACGTCTCGGCGGCATTACACACACTTGGACGCTGAACCTTCGAGTTGATAACGATTGGCAAAGCCTTTGATAAATCGGCAAACTCATCGACATAGACGTGACATACGCCTGCACCTGTTTCAATGGTAGGAACAGTGGATTCATCAACAACCATACGGATTAGCGATGCACTGCCGCGCGGAATTACTAAATCCACTTTCCCACGCGCATGCAGTAACGCCTTCACAGTTTCGCGATCATCAGAGGGCACCAGTTGAATAACATCAGGTGATATCACTGTCGTTGCTAAGGCATCGCGCATGACAGTAACTAATATCTGATTACTATCTGCGGCACTGGATGATCCACGCAAGAGCGCGGCATTTCCAGACATCAATAAAATAACAGCGGCATCTACGGTGACATTAGGACGGGCCTCGTAGACCATTCCTATAACACCAAATGGAACACTCACCTGTTTAAGTTCGATTCCATTAGGCAGTACTGACTCGCGCAGTATCTTGCCGAGTGGATCATCAAGGGCGGCGACTTGGCGTGCACCATTGGCAATACCTGCCACGCGCTCTGTGTTCAATAACAGGCGATCTAATAACGAAGAGTTCAACTCTGCGATACGTCCACGCGCCATATCTTTCTCATTTGCAGCGATGATTTCTGGGCTACGAGCATCAACTGCATCGGCGATAGCCAACAATGCCGCCCTGCGCTGGGCCGCGGAGGCAATGGTTAATGTGCGCGCTGCTCTGCGTGCAGTATCGGCTAAATGCCCAACTAATTCCTGTGAACTCAT
>CAXNDE010000024.1:0-13838 GCA_964201135.1 Candidatus Planktophila sp. | reverse complement strand
GGTGCATCGGTGTTACAACAGTTAGTAGCACACGTTGGCCGTGAGAACTTTATAACTGGACTACAAAAATACTTCGCTAAGCATGCCTGGGGTAATACAACACTTAAGGATCTCTTTGATCAATTAGAGGCAACTAGTGGCCGCTCATTAGATTCGTGGGCAGCGACGTGGCTACAAACTGCAGGTGTGAACACACTTCGCCCAGAGCTCGTTATCGATGGTGATACCTATGCATCGGTCGCCATTAAACAGGAGCCTCCAATGGTTCCAGTCGGATCAAAGGAGCTTCGCCCCCATCGATTGGCCGTTGGGCTCTATGACATCGATGGCGATGCACTCAAAGTGCGCAGCTCCATTGAATTAGATGTTGCTGGTGCATTGACCTCTATTGCAGAGCTTGCGGGTCAAAGAGTTGCAGATTTATTGCTCATTAACGACCGTGATCTCTCCTATGCCAAGCTACGCTTTGATGCTCGCTCTTTATCTACGTTAAAGCTTCACTTAGGCAAAATCTCAGATCCACTCACACGGGCCCTGTGTTGGGCCGCTGTATGGGATATGCATCGCGATGCTGAAATCTCATCCCAAGACTTTCTCGACATCGCCTTTGCTGGATTGCCCGGTGAAAACGATGACGCAGTTGTCAATATTACTCTGTCACAGATGTATACATCGGTTGAGGCGTATTCAACCGATACCAATCGCAATCAGATGCGAATTAAACTCGCCGATGGTTTAGATGCACTCACTAAGAGCGCAGCTCCTGGTAGCGATCTGCAACTTTTATTTGCCCGTGCATTTGCGCAAAATGCAGTTACGCCCACACATATTGAATCAGTGCGCGCTCTGCTCAATGGCTCAGCCCCTGGCTTAATCGTCGATGCCGATCAGCGCTGGTTCTTTATGATCGCATTATCTGAGCGAGGCGCAATTACTCAGGCCGAACTCGATGCCGAATTAGTACGCGATAACACCACAAGCGGTAACTGTTTCTATGAAACTGCTATCGCCGCAGCACCAACAGGTCTTGCTAAGGATTACGCATGGCACAAGATAGTTAATGAAGATATTCAGACATCTGTGAGATCAGCCCTCGTTGCCGGTTTCCAGCGTCCAATTCAGCGAGAGCTTTTAGCTAACTACGTTGATCGCTACTTTGAGTCAATCATTGAGGTCTGGGAGTCAAAATCTTACGAGGGGGCCGCCAAGATTGTCTCTGGCCTATATCCAACATGGGTAGTTTCGCAATCAACTATCGATAAGACTGCAACCTGGCTTGATACAACCGGTAAGGAATCTCCGGCCGTATTGCGTAAGTTAGTGATCGAAGCTAAAGATGGCTTAGTGCGTGCCTTGAAAGTTCAGGGCGCAGTTAATTAATCGAAGTAAGCGAGCTATGCGTCTTTGTCGTGCGCGGGCGAGATGCAATCCACGACAAACCAGCGATAACGATAAACATTATTACTGGAATTACGAGAAAAGTAATAACGGTTTCGATCGCCCTGAGGCCTGGTCCTGCGACAGTGCCGTCTTCAACAGCGCTCATGATTAAATGCATTGGTTAAGTATAATTTACTTAAGCAGTCGCTGCTGCCACACCAAATGGCTGTAAGTACTGCACCCAACGATCATCGGTGCGACCTGTGCCAAGGATTCTCCAGGCAGCACCCACTGGTTCACGTGGTAGCTGACGCAGACGCCAACCAATCTCCTTTAAATTCCTATCGGCCTTAAGGTGATTGCACTTATGACATGCCGAGACAACATTCTCCCAAATGTGAGCACCACCACGGCTGCGCGGTACAACGTGATCGATCGATGTTGCAGGCGCCGTGCAGTAGACACAGCGGCCACCATCGCGGGCAAAGATTGCCCGGCGCGATAACGGCACTGCATGTCGATATGGAATGCGCACAAATTTATTGAGGCGAATGACCGATGGAATATCTAACTCACCGCCAGAGAAGTGGACTACATCCCCTGACTGTTCAATCATTGTTGCGCGATGGTTGAGGACCAGAATTAGGGCACGGCGCTCTGTTATGACACCCAGCGGTTCGTAGGTGGCATTGAGGACTAGTGTGCGCGACATTAATCGCTCCCGATCTGGCGCATGGCCTGCGCCGATTGGCATATCCTGCCTCACAACACGGCCTCGTGCAGGTATTTCAAAGCGGTATTTAGGTAAAGTTTTGGCTACAGTCATATCCCTATGAGCGATTCAGCGCAAAACTTCCTCAATTGGGTCAGCGGTACTCCCCTTCGCATCCTCATCATCCTTGTAACAACCATTCTGGCCCAGAGCTTTGGTAGCCGGGCAATTCACCGTGCCATGAACCGTTTAGCCACGGCCGATCTGGTTCTGGGACCGCGCAATATCGTTGCCCGACAGAAAGAGCGCGCTCGCACTATCGGTGGAGTTCTTGCTGCGACCTTGAAATCAGTGCTCTGGATCGTTGCAACTGGAATGGTGCTGGGAGAGTTTGGCTTCAACTTAGGGCCTTTGATTGCATCGGCTGGAATCTTAGGCGTAGCCCTGGGTCTTGGAGCCCAGACACTTGTGCGCGATATTTTATCTGGAATCTTTATGTTAGTTGAAGATCAATATGGCGTTGGTGACAGTGTAGATGTTTTAGAGATTCAAGGTGTTGTTGAAAAAGTTGGCCTGCGTGTAACAACTGTGCGAGATAAAAAAGGAACACTCTGGTATTTACGAAACGGTGAGATATTAAAGGTTGGAAATCAATCTCAATCTGGTTGATTGATCATCGAATCCGCTGCCATTTCAATATAACTCCACAACTGGGTTTGTAGCACTGCATCCATATCCATACCATCTACGGCTTGGCGCATAGCGCTGAGCCAGGCATCGTGGGCGGCTCGATTGATGTGAAACTGAGCATGGCGCATACGAAGTCGTGGATGACCCCGAAGCTCTTGATAGGTAGTTGGTCCACCCCAATACTGCTCAAGAAACATCTTCAGGCGCTGGGCCGCAGCTTTCAAGTCGCTGTCTGGATACATGGGACGCAAAATAGGATCGGTTGCAACATGGGCATAGAACTGCGAAACCAGATCGCTAAAGAATTTCTCGCCACCTACTTGTTCGTAAAAACTGCTCATACGTTAAGACTAGCGCTGTCTTTACCCTTACAAATCTGTAACACAAAATAACTTGTGATAATGCACAGGGCGCCACTCACGTAAAACGCTGCCGCGTAATCACCAAATTTAACGCGCACAATAGCGGCCCCAAGGGCTGCGATTGAACCACCTATCTGGTGTGCTGCAAATACCCAGCCATAAATAATGGTTCCGCGATCTGGCCCCAAAATAGTGCGACAGAGCATCACGGTTGGTGGAACCGTTGCCACCCAATCGAGACCGTAAAAAATAACAAAGATTAAAGTTGATGGCTGTAACGTTGAAAAGAGAATGGAGGGTAATAAGAACAGAGACAGACCGCGCAGACTGTAGTAAAAAAACAAAAGTTTTCGTGGATCATATTTATCGGTTAACCAGCCAGAAGCTAATGTGCCAATCACATCAAAGAAACCGACAAGTGCTAACAAACTTGCCGCCATCACCTGACCCATTCCGTGGTCATGAGCAGCTGGAATAAAATGAGTACCGATTAATCCGCTCGTTGATAAACCGCAGACAAAGAAGGAGCCAGTCAGGTACCAGAAATCCTTATGGGCACTAGCCTCTTTTAAGGTAACTATTGCCAACTTTGCCGCACTCATTTCAGATTTCATCGGTGGCATCCAGTCATCCGGCGCACCGTATGGCAGTAGGCCAAGGTCGGCGGGTTTTTCGCGCAGGAATTTATAGATAAATGGAACCATTAACAGTGAAGTGGCGCCAATAGTTAGACCAATTGATTTCCAGCCATGAAGCTCCGATAGACGAGTCAGACCTGGCAAGAAGATTAACTGCCCTGCAGCACTAGCTGCCGTTAAGCCACCGACGACTAAACCTCGGCGCTTTACAAACCAGCGATTTGCAACAGTTGCGGCAAAGACCAGTGCCATGGAGCCAGTACCGATACCTACGATGACGCCCCAGGTTGCAACTAACTGCCAGGGTGCGTGTATTTGTGTCGTTAGAAAGGCGCCAGTACTAACTGTTGTCAGTGCGCCCATCACAACTTTGCGTACAGTAAAGCGCTCCATCAACGCTGCGGCAAAGGGCGCAATTAATCCAAATAACAAAACATTAACTGAGAGGGCCAGGGAGATCTGTTCGCGGTTCCAACCAAAGGCATCTTCTAGTGGAATAATTATTACAGATGGTGCAGATCTAAAACCTGCTGTTGCAACAAGTGTAAAGAAGGTAACAATCGCAGCGATCCACGCCGGATGTATCTTTGACTTAATCGCCATCGTTACTCACTCTCATAGATTGCACACCTAAAAGTAACACTGGAATCGCAGCAAATAAGCAAAGCCAGCCATAGCTCAACGTTCCGATAATGAGACCAGCTAATGCACCACCGCCAGCTCCAGCTAAGTTCATCACTAAATCACTGGCACCTTGTGAAGCTGGGCGCATCTCAAAAGAGACTGACTCAGATAAAAAGGCAGAGCCTGCAATTAACGTGCACGACCAACCTAGACCAAGTAAGAACAGGCCCACTCCTAATTGAATGGCGTTATCCGGTGCTGCGCTACCGGCAACGATTGTTGAGGCCAATAAAATTACTAGGCCTATTTGAATAACACGAACTCGTCCCAATCGGTCACTCAACGATCCAATAATTGGTGAAAAGGCGTACATACCCAAAACGTGCACACTAATAACAAAACCAATTATGCGTAAAGAGACATCGACATGTTTCATGTGGATGGGTGTCATCACCATGACTGAGACCATTGCAACGTGTCCGATAGCAATTGCAGAGATTGCAAAGAGTGCTTTTGGATTAGAGTGAATGTGTGTAAGCGCAGCTTTTGTCGAGGTTTTGTGTAAGACGATGTTGGCCTGTTTTTCCGCCGTTAAATAAGGGTCAGGGCGCAAAAAGATAAAAATTACTAAGGCAGCTAGAAAGAGTGTGAGCGCCGATACTAAGTACGGGCCAACTAAGGGCGGCAGATTAAATCGTTCTGCTACCGATCCGGCCGGCTCCATCAGGTTTGGTCCAGCCACGGCCCCGATCGTTGAACCCCAGACCACAAGGGAGAGTTGCTTAGCGCGAGTGGCATCGGTTGCTAGATCAATTGCAGCAAAGCGGGCTTGATAACCTGCAGCAGATGCAGCACCGACAAGAAATGTTCCAAGGAGCATAAAAAATAAACTGCGCTGAGCACCACCCAGGATTGCAAAGATTGATCCGATAACTCCAAAGGCGTAACCAACCGATAACGCTAAACGCCGCCCCCCGCGAGCAGTCAATCGCGCTAATGGAAGTGCAAGTGCTGCAGCACCGAGTACCGCACTCGTTTGTGCAAGACCTGCAAGTGTTTCTGAGTCGGTAATGGATGAGACTAAGAGCGATCCAGCTGCAACCGTGCCGGCCACACCCACACCGCTGAGAACCTGTGCGCTGGCAAGGGTCCGAACCACACGGTGTTGGAGCTGCGTATTTTGCATCAGTGAACTAATCGCACCCACACTGCGGTATCGGTAGGCAAGGTATGGCCAGTGATTGCCCCGCTTGCAACCAAAATCTGCGAATTAGTCGGAAGTTGAATCGCGGTACCAAAGTTAATGTAACAGGCAAAATTTCCTGGGCGCTGGAAGGCAACTACATCTGCGCCAGCCTCTATCCACTGCATGTGACCATCACCCAAACCCTGTTCGGCTTTGCGAATTGCTAGCGCCTTGCGATACATAGTTAACGTTGAACCTTCAACTCCATCTTGTGAGTCAACAGAGAACGTGCCCCACCAAGGTGATTGTGGCAACCAAGCTTGATCTGGCTGTAAAGAATTATTTGTTGAGAAACCAAATGCACCTGCAGGATTACTCGACCATGGCAATGGCACACGACAACCATCACGACCGCGATCAGAGCGTCCACTCATCTTCCAACGCGGATCGGTTAATCGCTCTTCTGGAATATCGCGGACTTCAGGTACTGCTAACTCTTCACCTTGATACATGTATGCCCCACCTGGTAGGGCCAACATCATTAGCGCCGCACTGCGTGCGCGTAATATTCCACGCTCAATGTTTAACTGTGTAGGATCGCCCTGCCGTGAAAGCGTTGTATCACCGTGATTCGTGAGTCCTAAATCTAAGCGATCTACCGATCGCACAACATCGTGATTATTAAATACCCAGGATGTAGGGGCACCGACTTCAGCTAAGGCTTCAATGGAGTCATCAATTTTTTTCCTTATCTCAGCTGGCTTCCATAATGTTGTTAGCATCTCAAAGTTAAAAGAGTTTTGTAGTTCGTCATGCCTAACATAGCGCGCAATGCGAGATGCTGGACTGACCCAAGCCTCGGCAACTGCCATCCGATCTCCGGGATATGAATCAAATATTTTTCGCCAAGCACGGTAAATTCCGTGAACGCCCTCTTGATCCCAGAAAGGTTTATGTTCAGTGCCCAGCATTGATGCCGCTGGATCTTTTCTAATATCGGGTAGCCCCGCCTCTTTAAACATGCCATGGGCAACATCGATTCGAAAACCATCGACTCCGCGGTCTAGCCAAAACTTTAAAACATCCTCTAAATGTGTGACAACTTCGGGGTTTTCCCAATTTAAATCTGGCTGTTCAACTGCAAATAAATGTAAATACCACTGACCTAACTTTCCATCGGCCTCGGTTATGCGCTTCCATGCTGGCCCACCAAAGACGGCCTCCCAGTTATTGGGTGGTAAATCCCCATTAGCACCTTTCCCATTGCGAAACATATAGCGATTGCGCTCGGCTGAACCAGGGGCGGCCTTAAGGGCTGCTTGAAACCATGTGTGATCACTAGATGTGTGGTTAGGAACGATGTCAACGATTAATTTAATTCCACATTCATGTGTCTCTTTAATTAACTGCTGCGCCTGGGCCAATGTGCCGTAATCGGGTTCGATATCCATGTAATCAGAGACATCGTAGCCATGATCATGTTGCGGCGATGGATACCAAGGAGAAATCCAAATCGCATCGATACCCAGCTTTTTTAAATATGGAAGACGTGAGCGGATACCCTCAACGTCGCCGATCCCATCCCCATTTGAATCGGCAAATGAGCGAGGATAGATTTGATATGTAACGGCATCTCTCCACCAAGGGCGCCTCTCGCGCGAAGGTAACTGTCCCATCTCTATGCAATCTCTAGATATTTTTGTAAAAAACTGAGTTGATCATCAGAGAGCGGGCGAGAGCTCTTTGTATCTTCGGTAACTGCAACCTGTACACTCTTAACGCGGGCACAGAGCAACCCGTTATTGAAGACTTCATACACCAGAGTAAATGATGAAGTACCAATAGATTCGACCCACATCGTGACATCAACATAGATATTGCCTTCGGCGATCGGTGCTTTGTAATCGGCCTCGGCACGAGCCACAACCATGTTGAAGAAGCCAAACAAGGCAAATCGTGCCTCTTGGGCAATCGTCAAATATTTCGCATGGTTAACGTGGCCCATTGCATCTAAATCATCCCAGCGCACATACTGCTTATTTGTGAATTTCATTTAACGGGTCAACTTTCTATACGTAACGCGGTGCGGACGCGCGGCATCGGCACCTAAACGTTGGATCTTATTCTCTTCATAGGATTCGAAGTTACCTTCAAACCAGAACCACTTTGAATCACCCTCATAGGCCAAAATGTGTGTTGCTACACGGTCAAGAAACCAGCGATCGTGAGAGATCACAACGGCGCAGCCTGGAAATTCCAGCAACGCGTTTTCAAGTGAGCCCAAAGTTTCAACATCTAAGTCATTCGTTGGCTCATCCAGGAGAAGTAAGTTGCCACCTTGCTTGAGAGTCAGAGCTAAGTTGAGTCGGTTGCGCTCTCCACCGGATAAAATTCCGGCAGGCTTTTGTTGATCTGGGCCTTTAAAACCAAAGCAGGATACGTAGGCGCGTGATGGCATCTCAACCATTCCGACTTTAATGAAATCAAGGCCATCTGAGACGACCTCCCACAACGACTTCTTTGGGTCGATTCCGCCACGGGATTGATCAACGTAGGAAATCTTTACCGTTTCACCGATCTTTACATTTCCAGAGTCCGGAGTTTCAAGACCTAGTATTGTTTTAAAGAGCGTTGTCTTACCGGCGCCGTTTGGTCCGATTATTCCAATAATTCCGTTGCGGGGCAGAGTAAATGAGAGATCATCGATCAGCACTCGATCGCCAAAGCCCTTCGTTAAATGTTCAACTTCGATAACAACGTTTCCAAGACGGGGCCCAGGTGGAATCTGAATCTCGTCGAAATCAAGTTTGCGCATCTTGTCTGCCTCAGCGGCCATCTCTTCATAGCGTGCAAGGCGGGCCTTAGATTTTACTTGGCGCCCCTTAGCATTTTGCCGCACCCATTCAAGCTCTTCCGTTAAACGCTTAGCGCGCTTGGCATCTTTCTGGCCTTCAATTTTTAGGCGAGCAGATTTTGTCTCCAAATACGTGGTGTAGTTACCTTCATATGGATAGGCACGACCTCGATCGAGTTCGAGAATCCATTGGGCCACGTTGTCCAAGAAATATCTATCGTGCGTAATCGCAACGACTGCGCCGGCATACTTATTTAAATGCTGCTCGAGCCATAAAACAGATTCGGCATCTAAGTGGTTAGTAGGCTCATCGAGTAGTAATAGATCAGGGGCTTGTAAGAGCAGTTTGCATAGAGCAACGCGGCGCTTTTCTCCACCTGAGAGAACTGAGACATCGGCATCAGGTGGTGGGCAGCGCAGCGCATCCATCGCCTGCTCAAGCTGCGAATCCAGCTCCCAGGCGTTGCGGTGATCTAACTTCTCTTGCAGATCGCCCATCTCAGCCAATAACTTGTCGTAATCTGCATCAGGATTGCCCAGCTCTTCGCTGATTACATTAAAGCGATCAAGCATTTCAACGGTTTCGGCGACTCCCTCTTTGACGTTATCGATTACATTCTTGCTCTCATTTAAGACCGGCTCCTGCATCAAAATTCCAACAGAAAAGCCTGGGGTTAAATAGGCCTCACCATTAGATGGCTGCTGCAGCCCGGCCATAATCTGAAGGACAGTGGACTTACCCGCACCGTTAGGGCCGACCACACCGATCTTGGCGCCAGGGTAAAACATCAAAGTAACGTCGTCGAGAATTACTTTCTCACCATGCGCTTTTCGCGCCTTTTTCATCGTATAAATGAACTCAGCCATGAGATGAAACCTTATCGTTATGTATCGGTAGACTTAGCATCCACGACCCTACAGGCGCCTGTAGCTCAGTCGGATAGAGCACCCGCCTTCTAAGCGGGTTGTCGCAGGTTCGATTCCTGCCAGGCGCGCATGGCCAATGAACAACCGAACCTAATCTGGATCGACTGCGAGATGACTGGGCTCTCCTTGGAAAAGGATCTCCTGGTCGAAATCGCCGTCCTCGTAACCGACTCCGAGCTAAACGTGATTGGCGACGGTGTCGATGTGGTCATTCGGGCCAGCGCCGATGAACTAGCTGGCATGAACGAGTTCGTAACTGCGATGCATACAACGTCGGGATTGATTACTGAAATCCCAAACGGTATTTCGGTTGTCGAGGCCGAGCTACAAGTAATCGCATATCTACTCGAGTGCGGATTACAACCCGGCAAATCTCCATTGGCCGGAAACTCGGTCGGCGTCGATCGCAGTTTTATCGCCCGCGATATGCCTATCCTCAATGACTTCCTCCATTATCGAACCATCGACGTCTCATCAATTAAAGAGTTAGCGCGCCGCTGGTATCCCAAGGCCTACTTCGCAACCCCAGCCAAAACCGGAAATCACCGCGCCCTCGGCGACATTCAAGATTCAATCGCAGAGCTGGCCTACTACCGCAGCGCAGTTTTCATCGCCCCTTAAATGTAGCCACATTTATCTGATATTGTACCCTCATGGAAATCGGCATCAGGGAGTTCAAAGATCGTCTATCTGAAATTCTGCAACGGGCAAATCAGGGTGAGCAGATAACTATTACTAATCACGGCCAACCGCTCTGCCTGCTTTCACCGGTTAAGGTCGAAGAGATAAAGCGATCTGAATTTCTAGAACGTGCAATTGCAGAGGGATGGGTAACGCCAGCAACTCGCACCTCTTTGAGCAAGAGCACTCCGATTAAGCCGCGCAAGGCGGGACCTACAACGACACAAATCTTGATGGAATCTCGGCGCGAGCGCAGCTTTTGAACTCTCTCTATGTAGACACCAGCGCGCTAATGAAAATCTATGTAGATGAGGAGTTCGCAGAGCAGTGCAAGAAAATCATCGGTGACTATAGCGAGATCTATCTGTCCCGAATCGGTGTGACCGAAACATTAATTAACCTGCGCAAGCGTCTTAGTACTCAGGAATACGCTATGGCCGCGAAGCTCTTCGAGGTTGACATAGCTACCTTCAATATCATCGATTTTAACGAGCAGATTTCTTACTCGGCCGTTGATATATCCCAAGGTACGAATCTGGCCACCTTAGATGCAATCCATCTAGCTTCCGCTTTGAAAATAAGAGGTGCCGGCATCGATTTTCTGAGCTACGACACTGTTCAACGAAATGTGGCCAAAGCACTTGGCTTCAAAACCCCTGGTCTTAAAAGCCGGTAGAGAAGGTAGACTCTGGCACTCATGGTGGACGTAGCTCAGCTGGTAGAGCACCCGGTTGTGGTCCGGGATGTCGCGGGTTCGAGCCCCGTCGTTCACCCCAAGTTTTGTTCTAACAGGTAACTTCAAACAGGAAGCCGGCGCAGATGATCTTTGATGTGATTATTGAAATCCCGGCCGGCAGCCGTAATAAATACGAAGTCGATCACATCACCGGTGAGATCCGCTTAGATCGCATGTTATTTACATCAACGCGCTATCCCTATGACTATGGCTTCGTTAAAAACACACTCTCACTCGATGGTGACCCACTTGATGCCCTCGTTATGTTGGATGAGCCAACCTTCCCAGGCTGCGTAGTTTCCTGCCGTGCAATCGGAATGTTTAACATGAGCGATGAGGCCGGAGGCGATGACAAACTTCTCTGTGTTGCAGCCGGAGATATTCGAAAGGAGTTACTTCAGGATTTAAAAGATGTACCAGAGTTTGAGCTCTCGGAAATCCAACACTTCTTTGAAGTCTATAAAGCCCTAGAGCCGGGCAAGAGTGTGACCGGCGGCAACTGGGTTGATGCCATGGAAGCCCAAGCCGAGATCGAACGCTCGCGCAAACGTCTAAAGGCAGCCCATTAAGTAAACTACGTCGATACAACTGTAGGGAGATTTACATGATCAATAGCGGTGACACAGCATGGGTGTTAGCCAGCAGCGCACTTGTCCTTTTTATGACTCCAGGATTAGCTATTTTTTACGGCGGAATGGTGCGCGCAAAGAGTGCGCTCAACATGATGATGATGTCCTTTGCAGCAATCGGAGTCACCACAATCATCTGGGTCCTCTACGGCTATTCACTAGCTTTTGGTAAATCACATGGTGGACTTATTGGTGGATTTGAATACATGGGGCTAGCACAGACTCTCGGCGCCGTTGTCGGGGCAGAGGCTCACCAAATCCCGATGCTCTCCTTTGCGATGTTCCAGTTAACCTTTGCCATAATCACCGTTGCACTACTGTCAGGTGCGATTGCAGATCGCGCCAAATATTCATCCTGGGTTTTATTTGTTGCACTCTGGGTCACACTCGTTTATATCCCTATTGCCCACTGGGCCTTTGCATCTCAAAACGGTACTGGCGGTTGGATCGTCGATAAGCTCGGTGCACTCGATTTCGCTGGTGGAACTGTCGTTGAAATTAACTCAGGAGCTGCAGCCCTGGCCCTGGCATTAGTTCTGGGAAAGCGCGATGGCTTCAAGCGCGATTCCATGCGTCCTCACAACATGCCTCTTGTTCTACTCGGTGCCGGAATGCTGTGGTTTGGCTGGTTTGGATTTAATGCAGGTAGCGCCCTATCTGCCGGCTCTCTTGCTGCCACTGCAATGATCAACACACAAATCGCATCTGCCGCCGCTTCGATGACATGGGTACTCTTTGAAAAATTCCGTGACGGAAAGCCAACAACATTAGGAGTTGCATCTGGTGCGATCGCAGGTGCCGTAGTAATTACTCCTGCATGTGGATTCATTAATCCACTTGGCGCACTCATCCTTGGGTTAATCGCCGGAGTCGCTGGTTCGTATGCAGTCTCAAGAAAATACAAGTTTGGCTATGACGACTCATTAGATGTCGTCGGTATCCATGGAGTCTCTGGAATCATCGGAATGATTGGCATCGGTCTCTTTGCTACGGTCACTGTCAATGCCGCGGGCAAAGATGGTCTGTTTTCGGGCGGGGGCACAGCTCTTCTCTCGAGGCAAATAATCGCAATTATTGTTGTTGCACTCTTTTCCTTCTGTGCAACCTGGCTCATCGCCAAGGCGATAAGTGCAACTATTGGCTTTCGTGCCTTGCGCGATGATGAGATCACTGGTCTAGACACTATTTATCACGCAGAATCAGCTTATGACATCACCGGAAACTCAAACCGGTACTAACGAGAGGCGATAGAAAATGAAACTAATCACTGCAATCGTTAAGCCTGGAAAGGTCGATGACATTAAGAAGGCACTGCAGATAGCAGGTGTCCATGGAATGACTGTCTCTGAAACCCGAGGTTTTGGGCGTCAAAAGGGCCACACTGAGATCTACCGCGGAGCTGAATACACCGTAGATTTTATTCCGAAGGTGCGCATAGAGGTTTTGGTCGATGATGCAGATAGTGCAGAGATTTTAAATCTCATTGTTGATACTGCAAATAGCGGATCAATTGGTGATGGAAAAGTCTGGGTTACTCCAGTTGAAACCGTTGTTCGAGTTCGCACTGGCGAGCGCGGCAACGACGCACTTTAGCCCTCAGGTATTAACTGTCCAGGACAGAGTTGAAGCAGTTTTAAAATCGCAGCTTTCTCTGGCGCAGTTAACCACAATCCATATTTGTATTTAACGGCCACCTGCCTCGCAACATAGGCGCAGCGATAACTCTTTCGTGGAGGCAGCCACGTGGCCGCATCGCCATCGCCCTTCTGTGAATTCAATCGTCCCTTAACGGCCAATAAGTTCAACGGGTCATTTGCAAAAGCTGTACGCCTTTCAAGGGTTAATTTAAAGGCTCCGGTCTGCCAAGCATTCGATAGTGCAACTACGTGATCGATTTGAACATCAGAGCTCGTGGCAACTCCCCTAAGGAATTCAATCAACTCTCCCGAAAACGGATCGACCAAAGTTCCGGATAGAACCACACAATCCTTAGAGCTAACTTTGTAGATTATTGAACTCAGATCCCGGTTCAGAATATCGTTGCGGGTATCACAGCCATTACGGTCAACATCTTTCCACGCAGTTCCAAATTGATCTCGGGTAAATCCAGTCTTCGGGGCACGTCCCTTAACTGCCATCTGTGCAATTACATCTACAACCGTTGGTTGTGCGGCTTGCGCGCCCTCTGGAAGCCCGACCAGAAACAGTGTCAGAGATAGGGCAACCCTTATTTCCCAGCGACTCATATCTCCATTTTGGCGGTGTCGCGCGTGTGCAGCAAGCCCCCAGTTGCTGATAGGTTTCCCCCTGCATTCAAGCGTTTCCGGCGCCTGAAAGCATCGGGTTGTTAGCTCAGTTGGTAGAGCAAGGCACTCTTAATGCCTGGGTCGGGGGTTCGAGTCCCTCACAACCCACAATT
>CAXNDE010000023.1:0-14610 GCA_964201135.1 Candidatus Planktophila sp. | reverse complement strand
AACGGTCAGTTCCTCTTTGGCGGCGCGCAACCGGCACCGGCCATGGTTGCGGCAACAACAGCCCTCGTTGCAGGTGTATTAACTATTCTTATGGGCTCTGTTGCTAACTATCCTCTTGCACTTGCAACTGGTCTGGGTCTTAATACTTTTGTTGCCGTCGGTATAGCATCACAGATGACGTGGGCCGCAGCGATGGGCCTTGTTGTTCTTGAAGGTCTCATTATTTTGGTTCTGGTATTAACTGGATTCCGAGTCGCGGTCTTTAAGGCTGTTCCAGCACAGATTAAGATTGCAATTTCAGTTGGAATTGGTCTATTCATCGCCCTTATTGGCTTGGTAGATGCAGGATTTGTTCGTCGCACGGGTGCGGGCCCTGTTCCAGTGGGTCTTGGTGTGAACGGAAATCTAGTTGGCTGGCCAACGGTTGTATTCGTCTTTGGAACGCTTTTGATCAGCGGATTAATGGTTCGAAAGGTCAAAGGGGCAATCCTGATCGGTATCGTCGGTGCAACTGTTGCTGCAATCATTATTCAGAAGCTCTACAACATTGCCCCCGGATTTACGCCAGGAAATCCGCCAACGATCGTTGACGGTGGTTGGGGACTCAACATTCCAGCTGTGCCAACAGATATTATAGCCGTTCCTGAATTCGATTTCACAGGACAGTTTGATCTCTTCGGTGCATTTACATTGGATAATGTCTCACTTATTGCGGCAATCTTGTTGCTTTTTACATTATTACTATCTGACTTCTTTGACACTGTGGGAACAGTTACTGCAATCGGACACGAAGCAGGACTTGCAGATAAAGAGGGCAATGTAGATAACATCCAGAAGATTCTATTGGTTGACTCCGTAGCAGCTGCCGCAGGCGGCGCTGCTGGAATCTCTTCAAATACAAGTTACATAGAATCGGCTGCAGGTGTTGGTGAAGGTGCACGTACTGGCCTTGCCTCAGTTGTTACTGGAGTTATGTTCCTCCTTACAACTTTCCTTGCGCCATTAGTAGCAATAATCCCCTATGAAGCCGCTACTCCAGCCTTGATAATTGTCGGATTTCTGATGATGACACAGATCAAGAAGATTGATTGGGATGATCTAGGAATTGGTCTCCCAGCCTTTCTAACAATAATCTTGATGCCATTTACCTACAACATCTCAGTGGGTATTGGAGCAGGATTTATTACACACGTTGTAATCCGTTTAGTTCAAGGTCGCGGCAAAGAAGTTCATCCTTTGATGCTACTTGTTTCAGGTCTGTTTATGATTTACTTCTTGTCCTCTCCAATCAATTCTTGGATGGGCTAGAAATAACTCCTAAGAAAGGCCCTCGGGAGACCGGGGGCCTTTCTTGTTTTCTAAAACTATATTCACCACTGTATCTGCGGCCTTTTATATCGGTGCAAAATCTCGTTGCATGCTGAGAAGGGTTTAGAACCAAAAAAACCGCGATAGGCCGATAAAGGGCTGGGGTGCGCTGATGTAATTGTGAGCCCAGGATCAAAGAAGTGCGATAACTCCTGAGCGTTTTTGCCCCAGAGAATCGCTACAACAGGCTTGTGACCAAGGGTTCTGGCTATCTCATTGGTTATCACCTGCCACCCAAGCAACTCATGTTTGAGTGAATAGCCCGATTCGGTCGTAAGAATTCGATTAAGAAGGAGTACTCCCTGCTCGGCCCAGGGTGAGAGATCACCATTTCCGCTCATAGGAATACCTACATCACTTTCTAGCTCCTTAAAGATATTGCGCAGTGAGGCCGGCAATGGAGTGACATCACTTGAGACTGAGAAGGCCAAGCCATGTGCATGTCCTGGTGTTGGATATGGATCTTGCCCGATGATAACGACACGAATAGATTCGATAGGCGTACTCAATGCACGCATAACGTTCTTATATTCAGGTGCTAAATCAGAGGTATGCAACTTAGAATCAATCAAATCTATCTGGCCTCGGAGTTCACTCAGCGCCTTTTGCCAGTCGGGATGTAACTGGTCAAACAGGCTCACGTTACTTCCAAGCTCGAGCGAAGAACCGTCCTGAAAGGCAACTTACCTCAATCGGAGTATCGAAAATCGCCGAGATGTGTTCACTCGTAATCACTTGATCGGCCAGACCTGAAACCGCAATAACCCCATTTTTTAGAAGGAGTGCGTGTGTCGTGCCAACTGGAATCTCTTCTATGTGATGAGTTACTAGAACCGTAGCTGGTGCGGTGGGATCGGCGGAGAAATCAGCGAACCTGCGTAGTAAATCCTCTCGGCCTCCAACATCTAAACCACCAGCCGGTTCGTCGAGTAGCAAAAGTTCGGGATCAGTCATCAGCGCGCGAGCGATCTGTACACGCTTTCGCTCCCCCTCGCTCAATGTCGAATAAGACCGATCACCTAATTCACGTACCCCGAATGTAGTCAGTAAAGCTATCGCCCGTGATTCATCCCAAAGATCATAAACTTCATTCCACCGCCCAAGTACTGCATAAGCGGCAGTTAATACAACATCACGGACTTTCTCATCTCCTGGAATATCCTCTGCGACGATAGCGCCACACACTCCGATACGAGTGCGCAGCTCGAAGAGATCTACCTGACCCATTGTTTTGTCCAAGATCTTCACAGTGCCAGTAGTTGGAAATATCTGTGTTGCAAGTATCTGCAGTAACGTCGATTTGCCTGCACCATTTGGTCCAAGGATTACCCAGCGCTCCCCCGTGTGTACTGTGAAGTTAAGTGGGCCCAGAATAGTTTTCTCGCCACGGCGAACCGAGATATCGGCGAGTTCTAATACTGTGGTACTACTCATAGAGCGAAAAGATACTGCGTAAATCTGCCAGGAGAGCTCTTTATGGGCGATGACGCTACGTGATTCGCGATAAACTTCACCCTCTTATGGCATCTGTTATCGAAAATGAGCAGTTCACTGGCCTCATTCTACTCAGCGGCATCGATAGGCCTGGTATCACCGAAGCGCTCTTTAATACCTTGGCTCCATTCTCGATAACAATCCTAGATATCGAGCAGGTCATCATTAGTAATCGTCTGATTCTGACCGTGCTTATCGCCCTCAATCCCGCTCATGAAAAAGCGCTCGAGGCTGATCTCTTAGAGTGCGCAGCAGCACTAGATGTAGATATTGCAACTCTATTTTCAACGACCACCAATTCGAGCATCGCTACCAAAAAGGGCCTGCTGCATGTTGTGATTTTAAGTAGCAAACTGATGCCACAAGCGATCGCTGCAATTGCAGGAGCGATCGCTGCATCTGGCGGCAATATCGAACGGGTCTCGCGGACGGCATCTATGCCAGTGACGGCAATCGAGTTCGTAACCTCTGGGGTTAGCCAACAGATTTTATCCAGTGCTCTTGCCCCTATAGCTACTGCACAGGCAGTTGATATCGCAGTGCAACCAGGTGGGCATATGCGATTTGCGAGAAAGTTAGTCCAGTTAGATGTTGATTCGACTTTAATCACGCAAGAGGTAATTGAGCTCCTCGCAGCAAAGGCTGGAGTTGGCGAAGAGGTGAAGAGAATTACCGAATCTGCGATGCGCGGTGAGATTGATTTCGAAAAATCTCTTCGGGCCCGAGTGCATCTGCTCAAGGGAGTTCCAGAATCAGTCATCGCAGAGGTTCAGGCAGAGATTGTTGTGACACCAGGTGCTAGAACCCTCATCAAGACATTGCACCATTTAGGCCATACCGTCTCAGTTGTCTCAGGGGGATTTATTCAAATTATCGCTCCACTCATCGCAGAGCTAGGGATTGCTCACTTTCGCGCCAACACGCTGGGTATTAATAATGGCATTTTAACCGGTGAGGTTGAGGGCCCAGTCATTGATCGCGCCGCTAAGGCCACCGCGCTATGTGAATTTGCCAAACTTGAATCGATTTCGATGGCACAAACTGTAGCAATTGGAGATGGTGCAAATGATTTGGACATGATCGCAGCTGCTGGATTAGGTATCGCATTTAATGCAAAGCCAGTAGTTAAAGCCGCGGCCGATAGTAGTGTGAGCACACCGTATCTAGACTCTGTTTTATATCTGCTCGGGATTCCACGCGAGGCTATTGAAGAGGATTAATCCTTACAATCTGCAGGCGTGAATATCGGTGACGAGAATCCCACGCGCGCCAACTGTCCATAGCTCATCCATCACTCGGTTAGTGTCTTTGCGCAAGACCATTGCTCGTACAGCGACCCAATCTACTTTCTGTAACGGTGAAATCGTGGGTGACTCTAAGCCAGGTGTGATTGCGCAGGCGGCCTCCACGTTAATCCTTTCGATATCGTAATCAAGTAAAACATATCTGCGGGCAGTTACAACTCCCTGCAAGCGACGGATAAGAACCTCTAACTCAGCTGGAATATCAAAACCTCTACGTGCAATGACAATCGCCTCACTCGTTAAAATTGGATCACCAAATATCTTTAAACCGGCCTGGCGCAATGTATTACCAGTACTTACAACATCGGCTATGAGATCGGCTACACCCAGACGCACACTGCTCTCCACCGCACCATCTAAACGCACAACATCGGCCGATATCTTTAGCGAATTCAGATAAGCGCCAACTAAACCTGGATATGCAGTGGCTACGCGTTTTCCAGAAATGTCGCTGACAACCCAGTCGCGATCGACG
Organism: Candidatus Planktophila sp.; assembly: GCA_964201135.1. Lineage (GTDB taxonomy): Bacteria > Actinomycetota > Actinomycetes > Nanopelagicales > Nanopelagicaceae > Planktophila. The sequence continues at coordinate 9,969 of CAXNDE010000023.1, read as the reverse complement.
GGGGCTGCAAAGCGAAATGTGGAAGCGCCAAAATCAAGTGATATGAGCTCGCTAGCAGGGGCTCCAGAGTCAATGAGTAGATCTCGCCCAGTTATTCCTGCTTCGAGCTCTCCTGAACCAACATAGATGGCGATATCGCGTGGACGTAGATAATAGAACTCAACGTCATTTTCATTATCGACCAGAATTAAATCACGGCTATCGTTGCGTTGTTTATAGCCTGCCTCCCTCAATATGGCAATCGATGCATCGGCGAGAGAGCCTTTATTGGGAACGGCGATACGCAACATTTCTTACTCGATTCTCTTAAAGATATTTGTAGATATCGTCGGGAGTTAAGCCGCGCGCTAACATCATTGTCTGCAAGCGATAAATCAACTGGCTAATCTCCTGGGCAAGAGCCTCATCTGATTCGTGTTCACCCGCCAGCCAAACCTCTCCTGCCTCCTCCAAAATCTTCTTTCCAATCTCATGAACTCCGGCGTCCACGGCTGCAACTGTTCCTGAGCCTTCTGGGCGCTTAACTAGCGTTTCGGCAAGTTCTGCCCAGAGAGCATCAAAGGATTTCATATAGCTAACTTTACTATGAAGCTACAACGAGGGGCCCACTATTAACTTCAATAGCCGATCTGCGCAGCTGAGATAGCTAGATTGCGTAATGAAAGGATCATCGCCGCTGGATCATCGGCGTTAAATACCGCGCTACCAGCGACAAATACATCTGCCCCAGCCTCACTTGCCTGCCCAATTGTCTCTAATGAGACTCCCCCATCGACCTGTAGCCAGATAGGGCGATCTCCGATTATCTCTCGAGTGCGTTTAACTTTCTCCATCATCTCGTGCATAAATTTTTGACCTCCGAAGCCTGGCTCCACTGTCATGATTAAGAACATATCTACATCGTCAATGAAACCTGCGTAGGCCTCTATAGATGTCGCTGGTTTGAGTCCAAGGCCGGCACGTGCACCAGCTTTACGTATTGCACGAAGAGTCGATGGGATGTCCCTCGTTGCTTCGGCATGGATTGTCACACTGCTACATCCCACTTCAGCATAGGCAGGGGCTATTGCATCGACGTCGGCCACCATTAAATGCGCATCAACTGCAATCGGAGAGTTTTTGATAATCTGAATCGCTCGCTCAAAATCAAATGTAAAATTCGGAACAAACACATTATCCATCACATCTAAATGGATGAGATCTGATTCGGCAGCTATGCGTGAAATCTCATACCCGACATTGGTAAGATCTGCATTCAAAATACTAGGCGTAATCCTTATCTCGCGTACCATGCGCCTACCTTAACTTTTCTTCCTCAGAACAGCCAAGTACATAGCATCTGTGCCGTGTCGATGTGTCCATAGCGCCATCGCGTAATCTCTAGTGGCCTCTGTCAATGTATCTGGTAGGTGAGGCGCTAAATCAACGAGCTCCATCTGCGGGTAGTGCTTTAAAATGTCATTAACCTGCACAGTGGTTTCAGCCAAATGGGGTGAGCACGTTGCATAGCCAAGAACACCACCATCATTGAGTACGCCGATCGCTGAGCGCACCAGCTCTCGTTGCAACTGCGTGAGTTCACGTAGATCCATTAATGTTCGTCGCCAGCGAACTTCAGGCCGTCGTCTTAGCGCGCCAAGACCGGTGCACGGTGCGTCGATCAAAATTGCATCGAAGCTCTCATTGTGTGTGGCTATATCTCTTCCATCACCAGTCCAAATACGTGCACCATGTACAACACGTTTTACAAGTTCGGCACGGGGAGTTGAGATTTCATTTGCAGTAAATGCGATATCACGTTGAGCCGCGATTGATGAGAGGAGTGCTGCCTTTCCTCCAGGACCTGCGCATAGATCTAGCCAGGTACTGCCGCTGGCAACAGATGCAAAAACAGTTGCCACTAATTGTGAGCCCTCATCCTGTACGCCAGCTAATCTATGACGAATCAACTCAAGGGAGCCAGGGTTGCCTTTCCATCTAGCACCAAGTTCAGAGTACGCCGTTGCCTCTGCACCTAGCGCGATCAGATCACTCCGCGTTGAATATCCAGGCCACGCCACAAGTGTCGGACGGGCAGGAATGTTATTGATAGCGAGAGCGGCCTCGACCTGATCCCAGTCCTTCAAAAGATCGTAATACGCCGAAATAATCCATTCTGGGTGTGAGTATTGAATTGACATTCGCGTAACTGGATCCTTTATATCTGCTAATGGCGCAAACCAGTCATCTATAGATGTGCGGAGCACACCACGAAGAAGAGCGTTGACAAAGCTCGCCTTTGATTCACCAACTCGTTTGCGTGCAACCTCTACCGTTGCAGCAACTGCGGCATGATCTGGAATACGCATCTCGTGAATCTGGTGCACACCAAGTCGTGCGACATCGATGATGCCAGGATCAACTTCGCCCCATGGCCGATCACTCACCTGAGCTAGAACCCAATCGTGTTTACCTTGCATACGTAAAGTTCCATAGACAAGCTCTGTAACGAGATTGCGGTCGCGCTCTTCGAACGTGCTAGACGTCAGTGCTTGAGGCAGGAGAAGATTTGAGTAACCTTCATTTCTATTAACTTCAGTGATTAAATCAAAGGCTAATAAACGTGGAGCATCGGGCTTTGGAGATTTGAAGGTATTTCTGCGCGGTTCAACCAAAGTGAGCACCTGGTGATAAGCGTGCTCCTCGTGCCCAATCCCCTGCCTTCATCTCCTTCTTGCCGGCAGGGACAACCGATAGTAATGAAAGGGCGCTCTTTGATCCACAGCCCACAACTACATCACCATCGATTATCGCAATCTCACCGATCGATAGCTCGCCCTGTGAAATTTTTGCGCGAGTAACCTTAAAGCCGGCGCCATCCCATGTACTCCAAGCACCAGGTGCTGGATAGAAAGCACGTACTTTTCGGGCAATCTCCTCTGCGCTCCGACTCCAATCTATCTCTGCCTCTTTCTTAGAAATTTTAGGAGCAGATGAGCTGATGCCAACTTGTTTCTGTGGCGCCACACCATTTGCAATTGAAGTCAGTGCAGCATCAACTACTGATGGTCCCATTTGTGCAAGTGCCTGCATTAATTCACCTGTTCGCCATGTGGGATCGATTGCTAACTGCGCACTGGTGTATATAGGTCCAGTGTCCATTCCCTTATCAAGGGCAAAAACGGTGACCCCAGTGATCGTTTCACCATTTTCAATTGCGCGCTGCACAGGGGCTGCACCTCGGTAGGCGGGCAACAGTGAGAAATGTAGATTTAAAAATCCGTGGCGAGGAAGTGTAAGAATCTCTTCAGGCAGCAGGATCCCGTAACCGATTGTGAGAACACAGTCGAGATCCTCAAGGAAGCCAACGAGATCATGAGGTGTTTCGGGGCGCTGAAGGTGAACTCCATTTGCAATCGCCCACTGTGCAACCGGTGAGGCCAAGATCTCTTGGCCACGACCAGATCGACGATCGGGCTGTGTAATAACGAGTGCTATCTCATAAGAGGAGGTGGCCAGCCAATCCAAAACCGGTAGCGCAACGCTCGGAGTAGCCGCTACTCCGATACGCATTATGTACTCCGTCCGAAGATGCTATGCGGTGAGGTTTTAATAGTGATATCTCTCTTTGAATCACTAAACCAATCAGACTCACGAATCTCCTTCATTGCGAGTTTGCGATCGGCCACACTCATGCGATCGATAAATAAAATACCATCCAGGTGATCGTTCTCATGTTGCAGTGCACGAGCTAGCAGCTCTGATCCATCTACCTCGATAGCTTCTCCAAACATATTAAAGCCACGCGCTACCGCTCGCAAGGATCGAGGGGTTGGATAGGTCATATCAGGGAAGGATAAACACCCTTCTTCGTCGCTTTCGATCTCTCCGCTAAGAACTAGAGTGGGATTAATGAGATGACCTAATACCTCATCAATATGCCAGACGAAGGCTCTTAGCGAAACACCTATCTGAGGAGCTGCTAATCCGGCTCCAGGGGCGTTGAGCATAGTCTCGGTTAAATCGGCGATCAATGTTCGAATCTCTTTATCAAAATCGACGACTAGCGCCGCTGGGGTGATAAGAACTGGGTCACCGAAATGGCGAATCTCTTGCAAACTCATTCGGCAATCCTATCAAAGTGTTACAGCGAATATGGATCAATTCTTATCCGTAGATAATCCTTCTTCGCAATACTGCGCTTGCGGGCCAACTCATGCAGAAATAAAGTTAAGGTCTTTGCATCCTGCTGCGGGCAGTACAATACAACCTTTGCCTCTCCCTTCCCGATATCACTTGGACCAAAAACCTTAATCGATGAGGGTATACGCTCATCGATAATCGCTTTACGAAATCCGGCAGCAATAAAAGTGAAATCTTTAGCGCTACCACTAATAACGAAGCTAGAGACAAATGGTGGTAGTGGAATCTCTAAGCGCTCAGCTAGCTCTCGACGAATCATCACCCCTGGATTCCATCTAGCTACCGATGCAACAATCGGATGCACCTCATCAATACAGAGTAAAACTGCACCCTTTGGATTAATCATCGCCGCAGTTTCAAAGAAGAGTTCGCGTGCGCGCTCTTGGGCACGTAGATCTGAATGTGCGAAGAACTTAAGGCCCTCCAGCACCACGACTGCGGCATATCCCCCATTGACCTTAGGCGCGGCCCCAGGAGTTGATATAACTATCGTAGATCTACTCTCAATCGCAGCTTTGATGACATCACCGTACGAAAGAGTAATTGGCGTACCTGCAAATGCTCTTGAGATCTCTTCAGCCGCTCGTTCGATTCCGCGTCCTGCAACATATTGTTTATTGCGCTGGCACCAGCTGCATGACCATTCTGGAAACCTCGATTGACAGATAGCACAGGAAGGCGCCGAATTTTTAGATCCAATAACTAAGCGTCCACCGCAACTACACATTGCTAAATTCTTACAGTGTGCACACAAAAGCGCGTTACCATAGCCCTTTTGCGCAATCATAAATAGGACAGGCCCGCTAGCAAGAGCGCTACGTATGTCCGTGAAGATTCGACCCGGAAATAATGAACCGTCATCCGATGAAAAAGCCTTAACCGCTAGGCGATGGGAGTGCGTGATGTATGTTAATTGCTTAGCGTCGATTAACGCTGATAGTTCGAGTGATGGGACATATCCAGTAAAGATGAGATCAAACTTTTCGATGGTGCGACGAAGAGTTAGGACTTCGCGCACGTTCCAACCGGGGCTACGAATTTCATAATGCTCATGTGATGACTCCTTATAAACAATTACTGTTGATAGATCGGAAATGGGCAAAAATACTGCGCTACGCGCACCGACAATCAATGTATTTTCGGCGTTCATGGCACGTAGATAGTTTTCGTAACGCTCGGCACGAGTGATCGAACTATCAAGGCGTAGATATGTTAATTTCTTTATATCGGCACTATGGCAGATTTCATCAATATCCCGCTCATCAGGTGCAATAACTAGAACTGAGCCATCCCTTAGTGCACGAGCGGCTTGCAGAATTACCTGATCGGCGGGATTGGCATAGGGTTCAAAGGCGATAAATGAGAAGATGCTGCGTGGGTTATTATCTTTGGCGTTGCGAACAATCTGCTGAGAGATCCTCTTATCGATCTGCGCAATGCGCGCAGGAATCGCCGACCGCAGAATATCAAAGGGGTGAGTGGCCCAACGCTTGGATACTGCATAGATGAGTTGAATCGACTTAGGGGTCGCAACTGGATGAGGCGAGAGAAGCTTACTGATTGGTTTGATTACGCCACCCGTTTCAGATTCATCCAATCTCTCCAGAACAAGAGCTTCTACTTCTCGACCGTTGAATGGGACCTGTACGCGCACACCGACTTGAACTAAATCTGAGATCGACTCTGGAACGCTGTAGTCGAAGCTTTGATCAAGATGAAAGACGCCTGTATTCACCCAAGCTCGAACAAAGGGTTTATCGATTGCAGGTGGGTCGGACCGATCGATAATCTGCGATTTTAACCGCAGGCGGCCCGACGTTGCCACACTCTACTTAATGGCGCTTTGAAGTGCATTGACCCGATCAGTGCGCTCCCATGAAAACTCTGGAAGTTCGCGACCAAAGTGGCCGTATGCACTTGTTAATCTATATATTGGACGTAAAAGTTCGAGATCTCTAATTATCGCAGCTGGTCGCAAATCAAAGGTTGCAAGAACCGCATCTTGAATCTTTGCAACTGGAACTGTTTCTGTGCCAAATGTTTCGACGAAAAGTCCGACAGGCTGGGCTTTACCAATTGCATAGGCGACTTGCACTTCGCAGCGACGTGCAAGGCCTGCTGCAACGACGTTCTTAGCCACCCATCGCATGGCGTAGGCGGCAGATCTATCTACCTTTGATGGATCTTTTCCGCTAAATGCTCCCCCACCGTGGCGGGCCATTCCACCATAAGTATCTACGATAATTTTGCGGCCAGTTAGACCGGCATCACCCATTGGTCCACCGATAACAAAGCGGCCAGTTGGGTTGATGAGAGTTTTTAGATCTTTTCGCGGGAGATCAATCGTCGACAGGATTGGCTCAATGACACATTCAATGATCTCAGGAGTTAACTTCGTTGCTACATCGACATCTTCGGAATGCTGGCTAGAGATAACAACGGTATTGAGTGCAACTGCGCGGTCGCCATCGTATTCAATAGTTACTTGTGTCTTACCATCGGGGCGAAGGTACGGTAGCACTCCAGATTTGCGCACTTTTGAGAGTTGGGCAGCTAAGGCATGTGCTAGCCAGATTGGCAGGGGCATGAGCTCTTTCGTGTCATCACATGCATAACCAAACATCAAACCTTGATCCCCTGCGCCCTGTAAATCTAAGGGATCTGCACCCGCTGCTACTCGGTGCTCGTATGCATCATTAACACCCTGCGCGATATCTTGCGACTGTGCTCCGATCGATATTGATACTCCGCAACTATTTCCATCAAAGCCCTTATCCGATGAGTCGTATCCGATATTTAAAACAGTATCGCGAACAATTGTGTTGACGTCGGCATAACCATTCGTGGTTACTTCACCGGCTACATGAACTTGACCCGTTGTAATCAAGGTTTCAACTGCTACACGACTTTTAGGATCCTGGGTTAGTAGTGAGTCAAGAACTGCATCGGAGATCGCATCTGCGATTTTGTCCGGATGCCCTTCAGTTACAGATTCTGAGGTAAAGAGGCGTTTTGACATATTGTTAACCTAACTGCCGGATGGCGTGATCAAGAAGGAGATTTGCTAGAGCGTCTTTGGAGACTTCCTTGAGCGCTATATCCGCACCAGTGCGTGTAAGAATCATACCCGATGTCGTATCTTTTCCAAAGATTGCGCCGTTGCTCACGTCGTTAACATAAATAATATCTAAGCCCTTAGCCAGCAATTTAGCTCGAGCCGACTCAATCAGATTACTTGTCTCGGCGGCAAAGCCAATCATGACCTGCGCCCTCTTTCGCACCCCGAGTTCGGCTAGTAGATCTGGATTTGCCTCCAACTCGATCGATGTAAAGAGTGATTTCTGAATCTTTTCTACAACACTGCGTACTGGTTTTGCATCTGCAACTGCTGCACACATGATAAGAACATCACATGATTCAAAGGTATCGGCTAAGGCCACGCGCATCTCTGCTGCGCTCTCGACATGAGTAACTGTCAGCCCCTGCAATGACGAGGTATCCATGTTGGCGGCAACTAAGTGGACCTCGGCTCCTCGCAACAGCGCAGCTCGAGCTAACGCCATCGACTGTTTTCCCGATGATCGGTTGCCGATAAATCGCACTGGGTCGATAGCCTCACGTGTGCCACCACCTGAAATTAAAATCTTTCTGCCTATCAAGTCCCGAAGATTTCCGGTGATTACATCAAATCTCTCGATGATCGCCGAGACCTCTGGAAATCTCCCCTGTCCGGAGTCGCTGCCAGTCAAGCGTCCGACATCGGGCTCCATAACGAAGTAACCACGAGCGCGCAGCGTTGCAACGTTTGCAACGGTTGCTGCGTCGTTCCACATCTGTGGATGCATCGCAGGGACAATCATGATCGGCGCATCCGATGCTAAGACTAAGTTAGTGAGCAGATCATCTGCGCGTCCTGCAGCGATTCGTGCGATTAAATCCGCTGTTGCCGGTGCGATGAGAAAGAAATCGGCCCGCTCGGCGATTGAGATATGTGCAACCTCATGCGTATTTTCCCAGACGTGGCTTGCAACGGGACGGCCCGAGAGGGCCTGCCACGTGGCTGCGCCAACAAAGTTAAGAGATGAGGGAGTGGGTACTACCGTTATAACATATCCGCGATCTTGCAGACGGCGCAGAAGTTCACATGATTTATAGGCTGCGATTCCCGCTCCAACTCCGAGAACAACCTCACGAGCACCGGCAGACATATGTAGGAAAGAGGCTATTTAAGCCGTTGGCTCAAGATTTTCAATAGTCAGTAAGCCTTCATTAATCTCACGCAGTGCGATAGACAGTGGCTTCTCGTGAACATGTGTCTCAACGAGGGGCCCCACGTATTCAAGTAGGCCCTCTCCGAGCTGTGAATAATATGCATTGATCTGTCGTGCACGCTTGGCGGCATAGAGAACGAGGCTGTACTTAGAGCCGCTCTTATCTAGGAGTTCATCAATCGGTGGATTTGTAATGCCATCCATGCTTTTTACCCCGCTCATATCGCACTGCAACCATGTGGTTAAGAGGTAAATCCTATCAGTTGTTCTACGACCCTCTCGACCTGATCATTGACGATAACGAGATCAAAAAACGGTGCCGCGGCCAGCTCATCTTGGGCTAACTGCAACCTCTCGGCTCGGCGCTCGGGGTTATCTGTACCGCGACCTTCAAGTCGGGCTACTAGCTCCTCCCATGTTGGTGGCTCTAAGAAGACAAGGAGGCAAGAGGGAAGGTGTGTTTTCACTTGCCTAGCGCCATCGATCTCAATCTCAAGCAACACATTTCGACCTGCAAGGAGAGCCTCTTCAACTGCTGAACTGGGCGTGCCATATCTACTTCCAGCAAACTCTGCCCACTCTAAAAACTCATCGTTGCGAACTCTGCGAGAAAACTCTTCATCACTAATAAAGAAATAATCGACACCGTCATGTTCATTGGCGCGCGGTGATCTTGTTGTCGCTGAGACGCTTACCCAGAAATCTCCCGAAGCGCGTAATCTGGCAGCCACAGTACTTTTACCGACTCCGCCAGGACCCGAAAGAACAAGAAGTTTGCCTGGCTTTATTGCATGAGAGGATTTCATAAACTCGTTCCGTAACTCTTTAATCTGATGACGACCCAGTCCGGCAATTCTACGCGTTGGTGAGATATTTAATCGCTCCATCAAGGCACTAGCACGTACCTTTCCCACGCCACTTAAAGCCTCTAAGAGTTCGCGCACTCTCATCTTGGCGACGGCATCTTCATTGGCTGCAATCTCTAGCACTGTATCGATAGAGAACTCGCCGCTTTTAATCTTGGATTTAACATCGGCCCGGCGCTTACGCGATTGGCTAGCCTTCAATAGTGCAGCGGCGCGTTCTTCGGCGGTGAGTATCGGAGGTGCGCCCATGATGGAAATCTAGTCCAATGGAAGAGAGATTAGAGAATCTGTGAGCAGATTAGCTCAGCGCGCTCACGCATCGCAGATGCACCCTCACTCCAAGCCGAGGTTATTGGTCGTCCTATAACAACGAGATTTGCTCCTCTATCTATCGCCTCACGAGGTGTCATAGTCCGCGCCTGATCATCGCTGGATGAAAACTCTGCCGGTCGAACTCCTGGTGTAATGATTATTATCTCTGGGCCAACGCTTTGGCGGATTGCAAGAATTTCAAGTGGAGAGCAGACAATTGCCCGCGCGCCTCCTGCAACTGCAACCCTTGATAGAGCGACTGCGCTGTCAAGGGCGTTATCTTTAAAGCCGATGCTTGTTACATCTGTTTCAGATAGCGAGGTTAAAATCGTAACACC
>CAXNDE010000022.1:0-14792 GCA_964201135.1 Candidatus Planktophila sp. | reverse complement strand
CGTTAGCGCCGGTGCGATACGAATAGTTATGGGTGTAGGAGCATTTACTAAAACTCCATTATCGCGCAATGCCACGAGTACATTATTTGAAATTGGCGATGTCAATTCAATTGCGATCAAAAGACCGGCGCCGCGCACTTCACTCACGCCAGGAATTAAAGCAATCTCGGCCATTAACTGCCTCTCATGTCGCTTAACTGCGTCCATCAATTGATTCTTTTCAATGAACTTGATCGCTGCAAGAGATGCTGCAGTAGTGATGGGATTGCCACCAAAAGTCGAACCGTGATCTCCGGGTTGAAATAAATAAGCCGAAGCCCCGCAGGCGATCATTGCAGAGAGAGGAAGTCCCCCGCCTAAGCCCTTAGCCAGCGTAATTACATCTGGGGTAATTCCAGAGTATTCGTAGCCGAACCAATCTCCCGTACGGCCCATTCCAGTTTGCACGCAATCTAAAACCATCAGTGCACCAGTTAGATCACAGATATCACGAATCGCCGCTAGATAATCAGCAGGGGGTACAACTACTCCAGCCTCCCCCATAATCGGCTCGATGATTACCATCGCAGTTTTCTTATTAACTGCACGGTTCATGGCATCGATATCCCCAAACTCAACATGTGTAATACCTTTAAGAAGCGGTAAAAAGGGTTCGCGTTTAGAGGGCTGGCCAGTTAAAGATAGTGCTCCCATTGTTCGCCCATGAAAGGCACCGCGTGCTGCAACTATGCGATGGCGCCCAGTTCGACGCGAAAGTTTAATAGCGGCTTCATTGGCCTCGGCGCCAGATTGTGCGAAAAATACTTTTGCATCTGAATCTCCCGTCATCTCTTTTAGCTTCTTCGCTAGCTCAACCACATTGGGATGGGCATAAAAGTTACTGACGTGGCCTAACATTCCTACTTGTTTGGTGACTGCTTTAACTATCGCGGGATGAGCATGCCCGAGAATATTTGTTGCAATGCCGCTGAGAAAATCCAAGTAGCTCTTACCATCGGCATCTTTTACAACTAAGCCTCTTCCGCCAACGAGTGCAATCGAAGGCGCACCGTAATTGTTTTGCATCGATTCTGACCACTCAGCTAATAACTCCTTATTGTTCATACGCTCACCAGAGTTCCACCTCTGCCAGCTAAGGCGTCAACCAAGTTCTTTGAATCTGTTCCATCGATAACTCTCACAGCTTTTGCTCCCTGGTCAATTGCATCCAATATTGCCTGTACCTTCGGCGCCATTCCCTCTTGGAACACTGACTTCATATCTGCAAGCTCTTTATAGGATATTGTCGAAATCAGTGAGCTCTTGTCAGGCCAATTACGATAAATGCCTGGAACATCGGTAAGAATAATAAGGGAACTAGCATCCATCGCCCCAGCAATAGCTGCGGCAGCTAAATCTGCATTTACATTTAATCCCTTTCCACTGTCCGCATCGGCAGCTATGGGGGCAAGAACTGGGGTTTTGCCTACAGATATAAGAGCTTTAATCGCGCTCGTATCTACAGAAACAACATCTCCCACTTGCCCGAGATCTACTGGGCTTCCATCGACAAGTGATCTCTTCTTTCGTGCTATTAAAGTTGGCAATGTACGACCTGAAATAGCTTCGGCTGCTAGGCCTCCTTTGCACAGGGCCGCGGACAGGCTTTGACCTACTTCGCTAACAAGCACTCTTTCAACAACATCAAATACTTCTGCAGAGGTATATCTAAAACCACCTATGAATTTACTTTCTATTCCGGCCGTCGACAAAGCCTTATCTATCTGCGGTCCCCCGCCATGGACAACTACCACCGATTCACCCACATTTAGAGCGGCAGCGATCGCGCGAACGAATCCACCATCTTCATCCCTCATTGCATGACCCCCATACTTGACCACGATCATGTTGAGTAAGCCGAATTCTCATGGACATAGACGTCGGACAAATCATTTGTTAATACCGTTGCCGTTGAAGAACCAACTTTGAGATCTATTTCAATCAACACTTCTCGAGCAGTAAAATCAACAGTAGATTTGTCGCCATCGGGAGCACTATTGGTACACACGCTCACGCCATTAAGAATCACGTTGATGGCAAGAGGATCCATCTGCGCATCGGCAGTGCCAACTGCAGCTAGAACGCGACCCCAATTGGGATCACCCCCAAATATCGCTGCTTTTAAAAGATTATTGCGCGCACACGCTCTAGCCACATTGACTGCATCGGATTCGGTGAGAGCGTTATTGACTCTAATAGAAACAGTCTTGGTCGATCCCTCAGCATCGGCGATTAATTGAGCGGCAAGTGAGCCACACACATTCATAAGAAGCTCTTCAAGTTGCACATCAGAGATGCTCTGGCCACTGGCTCCCGATGACATAAGTAGAACCGTGTCATTAGTGGAGGTACAGCCATCTGAATCGATTCGGTTAAATGTGCGATCTGTTGCACGCGTAAAGATCTCTTGCGCTTTATCTGACACGATTGCATCAGTCATGACAACAGATAACATCGTTGCTAACGCCGGTGCGAGCATTCCGGCTCCTTTAGCGATTCCAGATAACTCCACGCCGTACTTCGAGACAGTTGCAATCTTTGGGACAGAGTCGGTTGTCATAATCGCCTGTGCTGCAAGATCAAGAGAATTGTTCCCCATATCCGCAGCGATTCGTCTAATTCCATCAGTAACTTTATTCATTGGCAATAACTCACCGATTAATCCCGTTGAGCAGACGATCACCTCCCCGGAAGAGATTGATAAGAGCTCAGCAACTAATTCAGCGCTCGCATGCGTATCGATAAAACCTTGCGGACCAGTGCAGGCATTTGCACCCCCCGAATTTAGAACAACCGCACGAACTAGGCCGCCCTTAGCCACCTCTTTAGACCACATAACAGGGGCTGCTACTACTTTATTTGTTGTAAATACGGCAGCAGCATCAAAGCGGGGTCCTTGATTTTCAATGATAGTTAAGTCAAGTGCCCCACTGCTCTTTAGACCTGCAGTAACCGCGCCACCACGAAAGCCTTGTGGCAGTTTCATATTCCTAATCCATCCAGGGACAAACCAGCGTCTTCAGCTAAGCCACAGATCAAATTTGCATTTTGAATTGCCTGTCCCGCAGCACCTTTACCAAGATTATCGATGGCAACCGAGATGATTAAGCGATCTGTATGCTCGTCGACTGCTACCTGGATCTGTACTTTGTTACTACCCGTCAGTGCGCTTGTCCTAGGCATTTGACCCAAGGGCAGTACATCAATAAAGAACTCTGATTCATATGCCTTAACATAGAGGGCATGAGCTTGCTGTGTCGTCATTGATTGATTTAACTTTGCCGTAATTGTGGAGAGAATTCCACGAGGCATTGGAGCAAGTATTGGTGTAAATGATATCTTTGCAGGTTTTTTTGATACAGCAGATATTGCTTGCTCAATCTCAGGTGTGTGTTGGTGAACTCCACCGAATTTGTATGATGTCAGTGAGCCCATGACTTCACTAGCAATCAAATTGATTTTTGCACTTCGGCCAGCTCCAGTTGTCCCCGAAGCGGCAACGACCACGATATCTGTAACATCGATAAGCCCGACGGCAGGGGCTATTCCGAGGCAAATTGAGGTGGCATAGCAACCGGGATTTGCCACTCTACTCTCTCTTTTGATTGCATCACGTTGACCAGATGCGAGCTCTGGTAGTCCGTACACCCATGCCCCTGCATGCTCGCCGCCGTAGTATTTTTTCCATTGGCTTGCATCTTTTAATCTAAAATCTGCACCTAGATCGACAATCTTTACATTCGATGGAATCTTTGCAATCAGAGCTGCTGACTCACCATGCGGAAGGGCTAGGAAAACTAGTTCAACGGCTGCAAAATCTACGGCATCGGATGCAACAAATCTGCGCCCTACGTAACTCTGTAAATGCGGGTGAACTGAGCTCACCTGCTCCCCTGCATTACTGTGTGCCGTAATTGCTACAACGTCAAATTGTGGGTGGCTTGCTAATAAGCGCAGGAGCTCTCCCCCTGCATAGCCACTTGCACCAATAACCGCTGTTCTCATCAGAGCAGATTAGCAGAGAATCGATAATTATGCAATCTCATGCATAATTATGCGGTACGTACCACCGCACCACATTTAGCAAGGGCCACAGCCGTTGCCGCCGCTCGCATGATTGAAACCTCTTCCCCCGTCAGCGTTCGATCAGGGGCGCGAAAAGTCAGCGTGAAGGCCAGCGATATTTTCCCATCCCCAATCTTGTCGTAGCGATCAAAGCAGGTAATAGATTCAAGAAGCTCTCCGGCGCCTTCGCGAAGAGCCGACTCCACGGACTGCGCACTCGTTGTTGCATCGACGATAAGGGCCACATCTTGTAGAGCTGCCGGCATTGTCCCTACCGATATTGGTTTTACTAACTGCGAATGAGGTAGAGCGCTCAGTGCTACTGCGAATGCGACGGAGCGCTCAGGTAAGCCATAGGCGGCCACAATTCGAGGATGAAGTTCTCCGGCATGAGCTACGGCTTTCCCATTAATGATTAACTCTGCGCAGCGACCTGGATGCCAGGGCGCTAAATCTGAGCGTGCCTTGCTCCACTCCACATTACATAGCTCTAAAATATTTTGTGCATAGGCAACAGCATCTGTCCAATTGTAAGCACGGGCTTTACCCTGCCAATTTTCATTCTCCACTTTTCCCACCAATAAACCTGCAACGTGATAAGTCTGTGGTGGCACACTTGCAAATATCTCTTCAATTAATCGCTGCTCTGGTCGTTGTGAGAGCTGCGGTGAAATGGCGGGCACTAGTTTTTTCGAACTACGAAAAATCGAACCCATTTCAAAAATTGCAAAATCCTTGGCTCCACGACTTATATTGCGCTGTGCAACTTCGATTAAACCAGGAACAAGATGAACACGCATCAAAGGAAATTCCTCAGACATGGGATTGGTGACTCGATAAGTGGCTGCACGCTCTCCGACGAAGCCCATCGCATCAATCGTTGCCTGATTGGTGAAAGGGAATGTCTGCACTTCAGCCAAACCACGGTTAGCAAGCATTGCCGCTACCGCTCTTCGACGCTTTTGATCTGGAGTCAATGATGCATGCAAAGGGCGCGGAGGAAGTAGCGATGGGATCTTGTCGTAACCAATCATTCTGGCAACTTCTTCTGCAAAATCTGAAGTTGTTAATAGGTCAGAGCGCCATGACGGCGGGTCAACGGCAAAACTCTTCTCGTTAACATCACAGCCAATGACACGTAAAACTTCAGCTACCTTCTGCCGGGATATTTCAAAGCCTAAAATCGTTGAGATCTTCGCAGGATCTATCGTCACAATGGGTGCGTAGATAGGCTCTCCGGCGACGACAGTTGCTACATGTTGGGCCGAACTATGGGCGCTTAGAAGTTGCACAAATCGAGCAGAGGCAAACTCGGCCAAGGATGGATCAACGCTTCGCTCGAAGCGCCGTGATGCCTCTGAAGAGATTTTGTGACGACGCGAATTCTTTGCAATCGATGTTGCATCAAAGCGCACCGCTTCAAGTGCAATATCAGTTGTTGTCTCCGAGATTTCAGATGAGGAGCCGCCCATCGTTCCGGCTAGCGCCAATGGTTTTTCATCATCGCAGACCATCAAATCATCGGGATCCAACTGACGTACTTGGCCATCTAGGGTTGTGAAAGTTTGGGCCTTACCGGCACGCTTAATAGTTAAGCCTTCCTTAATCTTTGATTTATCAAAGGCATGTAAGGGTTGACCGAGTTCGAGCATGACATAGTTCGTTACATCGACTACTAATGAGATTGAACGCATTCCCATTTTTTCAATTCGCCGACGCATCCAAAGAGGCGTAGTTGCCTGTGGATCAAAGTTAGAAAGAGTTCGCAGATAGAAGACCGAAGCGGTGGAAGAGTCAGCTATCTTTGCGCTCAGGCCCTTGCCTGTCTCATTGAACTTAAGGCTGCGTAGTGCATCAACTGGGTCGGTAAATGTGAGAGCTAGTGCACCCGCAACCTCACGGGCGATACCACGAATACTCAAGGCATAGCCTCGATCTGGATTGATCGCTACATCAAAAATGACATCGTTAATCTGCAGATCCGCAATAGCGTCGGCGCCGATTTCAACTTCATTCTCATTCATAACCATTATTCCGGCATGGTCGTCACTAATGCCCAATTCACGGGCAGAACAGATCATTCCATTAGAAGTTTTACCATACGTCTCGCGCGCACTGATTTTGAAATCTCCAGGCAAAACTGCACCGGGTAGTGCTGCAACGACCACGTCGCCGACAGAGAAGTTAGTTGCCCCACAAATCACAAAACGGGTCGCTCTCTCACCGCAGTCGATACCGACGTAGCGAATTTGTTTTTTAAACTCAACTATCTCTTCAATGGAGAGAACTTTTGCAAAGACCAGTGGTCCAGTCAGATCTAAACCTTTTTCCATTATCTCTTCAACTTCAAAGCCGACCCGAATGAGGGCATCAGATATCTCCTCCGCCGTTACTGAGGTAGGAATAGCAACAAACTCTTTAATCCACGACAACGGTGTCAGCATTAGAGGCCAACTCCAAACTGGCGTGTGAAACGAAGATCACCCTCGACGATATCGTGCATATCGGTAATGCCATGGCGGACCATAAGCGTTCTCTCTAATCCCATACCGAAAGCAAACCCACTATATACATCGGTATCTATGCCACAGGTAGCAAGAACTCTTGGATTAACCATTCCGCAACCACCCCACTCGATCCAGCGGTTATTGAAGAAAACATCTACTTCAGCACTTGGTTCGGTGAATGGAAAAAATGATGGACGCAATCGCGTTGTAACGCCTGAACCAAACATATGGCCTGCAAAGTTATCAAGGGTTCCTTTTAAGTGAGCCATCGTGATGCCCTTGTCAACGACAAGTCCTTCAACTTGGTGAAAGACTGGACTGTGTGTGGCGTCAAGCTCATCGGCTCGAAAAGTTCGACCCGGGCATATGGCGTAAATAGGTGGGCCTTGTGTGAGCATCGTTCGGATTTGCACTGGTGATGTGTGAGTGCGCAACACCATTCCAGATTCAATTGGTTCAATAAAGAATGTATCTTGCATCGTTCGTGCCGGATGATCTGCCGGCATATTTAACGCATCAAAGTTTAGCCAACCTGATTCGAGCTCTGGACCCTCTTGTACGGAATAGCCCTGCTCTATAAAGAAATCTGAAACTTCATTCTTAATGATTGAAATAGGGTGCAATCCGCCGCGATGGGCACGGTTAACTGGCAGCGTAATGTCGACTACCTCTTCAAGTAATACTCTTCTATCTCGCTCGGCCTCTAATACGGCCGTTGCAGTTGCCAATGCCGTAGCGATCTCGGCTTTAGCCTCACCGATTATCTTGCCGAAACTAGCCCTCTCTTCCGCTGACATCGAGCCCAAAGCCCTTGATGCCAGGGCGATCGGTGACTTATCCCCCGCGTGATTCAAGCGTGCGCGCTTGAGGGTATCCATATCGGTGGCGCAGTTGAAAGCAGTGCGAGCATCACTAACCCACTGAGCTACCTCGTCCTCGCGCATGGGGGCGAGTCTATCGGGTCGAACTTTAGAAGGAGTGCATATTTGCTAAGTGGTACATCAGAATCGATGCCGCCGCCGAAAGATTAAGGCTCTCAGCCGATCCAGGCATCGGGATATGTACTGATTCGATATCGGCCATTGCTAGCTCAGTTGCTAGCCCACGCGCTTCATTACCAAAGATGGCAACACAATCTCGGTTGCTGACAAACTGTGAAAGTGGTTTTGAACCACCTGCACCCAGAGTGAATGCATGTAAGGCCCTTGATGAGAGCAGATCGGCTAGTGCAATCGATTCAAAGGTTGGGATGTGCCATAGAGATCCGGCAGTACTACGAACTACTTTTGGTGAATACATATCGACGCTACCAGGTGATGTAATTACTGCATCCATTCCAAAAGCATCGGCCGAACGTAAAATCGTTCCAGCGTTTCCAGGATCTTGAATTTCGGAGAGATATATGAATTTTCTGGAACCATCTAGTGGTATTGAGTTCAATGAGTTTTTCGGGATATCACAGATTGCAAGAATTCCCTGCGGCGTAATCGTTTCGGACATCGCTCGCATTACTTCGTCGGAAACATCAAATGTCTGTAGGAGTGAGAGATCAGTCAGTTCATCTAGTTTTACTCGGGCGCTGGCCGTTAAAAACAAAGTAGTTATACGTGGACCTTGATTTGAATTAATGGCTTCTCGAAAACATTGCATTCCTTCGGCAACGAATTCACCAGCGGCTCTTCGCTCTTTAGTCCCACGAGAACCAATAAGAGCCTTAACTCGCGCAACATGTGGCGAGTTAAGGCTCTCAATCATTGGTCTGAGTTATTTCAAAGACTGGTTTAAGCTGAGATAAGGCTCTTGCGAGCAACATCTACAAGAGTTTTGAAGGTCGCTGGATCATTCGTTGCAAGATCAGAGAGAACACGGCGATCTACCTCAACACCTGCAGCTTTAAGGCCTTGGATGAAGCGGTTATAGGTCAGACCATGCGCGCGGCACCCTGCATTGATGCGTTGAATCCATAGACGACGGAAATCGCCCTTCTTGTCTTTACGGTCATTAAATGCATAGACCATCGAATGCGTAACTTGCTCCTTCGCCTTTGTGAAAAGACGTGAGCGTTGACCGCGGTAACCGCTGGCACGCTCTAGAGTTGTACGACGCTTCTTGGCGGCGTGAACACCACGTTTTACTCTCATTTAATTCACGTTCCTTACTTCAAGCCAAGCATGCGCTTGGCTGTCATTGTGACGGTTGGCTTTGCTGACTGCTCGGTTGAGAGGCGGCGTGTGACACGTGAAGATTTATGCTCGAGCAAATGTCGCTTACCAGCGCGCTCGTGCATGATCTTTCCCGTACCTGTAACGCGGAAAGTCTTCTTAGCTCCGCTATGCGTTTTCATCTTTGGCATCTTTATGCTCCATCCATTGTCTCTGCCGCTGCCGCTGCTTTGGCTTTACGTGCCGCCTTAGCCTCTGCAACCGCTTCCGTTTTCTTCTTCGTTGGTCCAATAACCATTGTCATGTTTCGTCCCTCTTGCTTTGGGGCGAATTCAATGAATCCAAACTCCGCGATATCTGTTGCCAAACGTTGCAGCATTTTGTATCCAAGCTCTGGCCGCGTTTGCTCACGTCCACGGAACTTCATCGTCACCTTCACCTTGTCGCCACCCTTGAGAAACTTCTCAACTTGATTACGCTTTGTCTCATAATCATGGCTTTCGATCTTTGGTGTTAAACGCACCTCCTTCACCACAATGTGGGTCTGGTTCTGTCGCGCCTCCCGAGCTTTCTGTGCAACTTCGTACTTATATTTTCCGAAGTCCATAATCTTGCATACGGGTGGATTAGCCTCTGCTGCGATTTCGACTAAGTCGAGACCTACCTCATCTGCCATCTTTAACGCGGTATCGATATCGACTACTCCAACTTGTTCACCGGTATGCCCGATCAAACGAATCTGGGGTGTGCGAATTCGATCATTAATGCGTGGTTCAGTGCTGACTGTGTGCTCCTTCGGTTTAGTCAAACGCTTTTGGTGTTACAGCGCCTGCTCAAAGAAAACCGCAAGGAGAAAGGGAGGTAAATCCCTGAATCCGACGAACCAGATCGCGCTAGTGGCGATGTAGGTGGGAGCGGTAACTCCTCTTGCAGTGAGCTGTTATGCCACTGGTCTGTGTGCAAGGCTACCCGAAGCGAGCTCATCTAGGAAATCGCGGGCTTTTCAGGCGCCCATCGCGTGTAGGCCACCATCGACATGGATGATTTCAGCAGTTGTCTTCGGAAACCAATCTGAGAGTAGGGCGACTGCCGCCTGGGCAGCTGGAACTGGATCGGTAACATCCCAGGTTAAGGGCGATCGCTCGTTCCACACTTTCTCAAACTCATCAAATCCTGGAATCGATTTCGCGGCCATGGTACGGATTGGTCCTGCTGCAATTAAATTAACACGGATATTTTCAGCCCCTAAATCACGGGCTAAGTATCGCGATGTAGATTCAAGGGCGGCCTTTGCAACACCCATCCAGTCATACTTTGGCCAGGCAACGGCTGCATCGAAATCTAGGCCGACGACCGAACCTCCACCATTAAACAGTGGTCGGGCAGCCATTGTCAGCGCCTTGAGTGAATAGGCTGAAACATGCAGAGCGGTAGAGACATCTTCCCACGATGTATTGAGGAAGTTTCCACCAAGGGCCGCCTCTGGTGCAAAGCCTATGGAGTGCACAACACCATCTAAACCATCAGGAAAGTGCTCGAGCACACGAGATTCAAGAGCATCGAGATCTTCAGTATTAGTGACATCTAACTGCACTATGGGTGCAGGTTTTGGAAGACGACCTGCAATACGAGTAGTCAACGAGAGAACACGACCGTATGAGGAGAGGATGACATTGGCTCCCTGCTCTTGAGCGATCCGTGCAATGTGAAATGCGATCGATGCATCGGTGAGCACACCCGTAACAAGTATCCTCTTGCCATCTAGAATTCCCACTCAGTGTCCCATACCTAATCCGCCATCAACAGGGATCACTGCCCCGGTTATATAGCTAGCTTGTGGTGATGCGATAAACGCGACAACCTCTGCAATCTCTTGCGCGCTACAAAAACGTCCTAGTGGAACCGATGCAGCGATCTCGCGCCGTCTCTTATCATCAAGAGATGAGGTCATATCGGTTTCAACAAATCCTGGTGCGATGACATTGGAGGTTATCCCGCGACTACCAATCTCTCGGGCAAATGATCGAGCCATTCCAACTAAGCCTGATTTACTCGAAGCGTAGTTGACCTGTCCAGCCGAACCAGCTGTACCCACAACTGAGCCTAAAAATATTAACCGTCCACGCTTTAACTTTAATAACCCCCTCGTTGCTCGACGTGCCACTCGAAATGCACCTGTGAGATTAGCGTTAACAACACTTTCGAAATCCTCATCACTCATTCGCATGACAAGACCATCCTTAGCCATACCGGCATTAGCAACGATGATCTCTGGCAGACCCCATTGCGCTTCAATTGCATCAAAGGCTGCGTCAACACTTTCGGTGGAAGTAACATCCATCACTACCGCTTTGAAATCAGCGGGGGCAGAACCTGAACGATAAGTAACAACTACATCGTGGCCGGCGGTTTTGAGCGCTTGAGCGATAGCTAAGCCGATTCCACGATTGCCACCGGTTACTAAGGCGAGTGAACTCATGTGCGTAAACCTACTGGCTACTGCGAGGTAATCAAAAGATGCACGCATTGATGTCGAGTAATAGGCTTGCTATATGGCCGATGAGAAGGAGATCTTTGATATCACTAGCGCTCCTAAAGCGTTAAGTGCCGATCAAGCAGGCCGTCAGAAGCGGTATTTTATTTCGATGATGATTCGCACCGCCTGCTTTATTTTGACAGTTATATTGCCTAGCCCTTATCGCTGGGTTGCCTTGTTGGGTGCAGTCACACTCCCATACTTTGCCGTTGTTATTGCAAATGCGGGCCGTGAGACTTTCACGCCTGGGGCAAATGTTCAGGATGAGAATCCGCGAGCGATTTCATAAACTAAAGTAGTGTCCATGCAACGCGAGACGTGGGCCCTCCTCAAAACTACCGTAGCTTTTGCTCTCATCGTTCTATGTTTATGGGCGGCACAGTGGCAATACCAACGGGGTATTGATCGCCATGCACGCAATACCTTGATTGAAACTCACATCGGCCTTGACGCCCAACCACTATCAACTGTTGATAAAGCACCGCAACGTTATGAGTGGCAGAGCGTTACAACATCTGGAGAATTTAACGCAAGCGAGCAGATTTTGCTGCGCAATAGATATTCCGAAGGCGTCTACGGTTTTGACGTATTAACAATTTTCACATCAATTGATAGTAAGAGATTCTGGGTTGATCGGGGATGGGTTAAGGCCGGAATTACCGCGACTACTCCCCCTGCAGTTAGAAAAACCCCTTCAGGTGTTGTAGAGATAACTGGCCGCCTACGTTTGGACTCGTCTCTTCCACGCGGCTCATTCTTCGCACTTCCTTCGAGTGGTACAGGTTTAGTCGCCGAACTTAATGCACAGTCCCGATTAGAAACTGAGGATTTCTATCTTGATCTACTCAGCGGCTCCGAACCATCACTGACGCCCGATGTTGCCTCGCAACTACCAGAGTTAAGCGATGGGCCACATATGGCGTACGCCCTGCAATGGCTATTTTTTGCGGGCCTCGTTATTTATGGACGCATCTTAATTCGACGCACCCGTTAAATCTTGGCGGTTATATAAATCGGCGTATAGACCACCTAGCGCCACGAGTTCTTCATGTTTTCCACGCTCAACAATCGAACCATTATCTAGAACAAGAATTTGATCTGCATCTCGTACAGTACTCAAGCGATGTGCGATCACGATACTTGTGCGCCCCTTGAGAGCATTCTCTAGAGCTGCATGAACAAGTGACTCATTCTCTGAATCTAAATGCGCGGTCGCCTCATCCAAAATTACTACCGCTGGAGATTTAAGTAGCAGACGTGCGATGGCAAGGCGCTGTTTTTCTCCACCCGATAAGCGATGTCCGCGCTCTCCGACCATAGTGTCTAATCCATTGGGAAGCGACTCAATAAGCCTCCAAATCTGTGCAGCTTCACATGCTGATTGCATTTCGGCCGCCGTCGCATCGGCCTTTGCATAGCGTAGATTTTCGGCGATAGTCTCATGAAAGAGATGGGCATCTTGCATTACAACACCAATAGACTCACGCAACGACTCCATTGTTAAATCACGAATGTCATGAGAATCTATTGTAATTGAACCACTTGTTACATCGTAGAGCCGCGGAATCAATGCACTGATTGTAGTTTTACCCGCTCCCGATGGGCCAACGAGAGCGGTTAAGGTGCCAGGCTCTGCGATAAAAGAGAGGTTTTTTAGGACCTCACCGCTATCAACAGTTTCGGGCTTGGCCGCGGATTCAAGAGATGCGAGTGAGATTTCATTGGCCCGAGGATAAGCAAAACCAACGGATTTAAACTCAATACGTGGATTCTTGGCGTGGTATGCGATTGCACCCTCACGGTTTTTAACCATAGGCTCTAAATCTAAGACTTCAAATACACGTTCAAAGGAGACTAGTGAGGTCATCACATCAATACGAACATTTGAAAGCGCTGTTAGTGGTCCATATAAACGCGCCAGTAGTGCGGTAATCGCGAGCAAGGTACCGACGGTTACTCCCCCATTTATAGCTAAATGACCACCGATTCCATAGGCAAATGCAGTGGCGATAGCTGCCACACTCGTTAACGCTATAAAGAATAAGCGATTGAGCATTGCACTCTTAATTCCAATATCTGCAACGCGTCTGGCCCGTGATCGAAAAAACTCTTGTTCGTGCGCTGGCTTCCCGTAGAGTGCAACTAACATCGCTCCTGAGACATTGAAGCGCTCGGTCATTGTGCTCGACATTTCGGCGTTGACATTAAAGGATTCTCGCGTCAATGACTGTAGTTTTCGTCCCACCCATTTCGTGGGAATCAGAAATAATGGAAGTAATAAGAGTGAAAAGATTGTAATCTGCCATGACAAAATCATCATGGTGACACCCACTAATACGAGTGAGACGACATTACTGAGTACCCCTGAAAGAGTTGCTGTGAAGGCTTGCTGAGCACCCATAACATCGGAGTTAATGCGTGAAATGAGCGCCCCCGTTTGGGTGCGAGTAAAGAAAGCGATCGATTGACGTTGCACATGGGCAAAGACTAAAGAGCGCAGATCATAGATAAGCCCCTCACCGATACGTGATGAGAAATACCGACCTAGCATGCTCATACCTGCATCGGCGATGGCTATCAGACCAACGAAGAGAGCTAGCTGTGTAACAAGTGCGCCATTTTTTGGAATTACACCGTCATCAATCAGCCGCAGTAAAAGCAGCGGTGTGGTCACGACAAGGGCTGCATCGATAACGACTGTGATGAGAAAGACAATGATGCTTGTTCGATAAGGCCTGGCGAAGCTAAAAATGCGGGTGACGGTACCGGCTTTGAGTTTCTGCTCTTTGACCGATGGATCGGCCGTCATAGATCTATGAGTCATCCAGATGGCGTGCATCGACATGGCACTACCTTATGCAGTTATGTGTTAAACCGTAAATCCCAGCGCCCGCAGTTGATCGCGACCATCATCAGAGATTTTATCTGGCCCCCATGGTGGCATCCAAACCCAGTTGATCTTCACATCACTAGTCATACCAGCAAGTGCTTGACGTGTCTGATCTTCAATAACATCTTGTAACGGGCAGGCCGCCGATGTCAAAGTCATATTGAGAATTGCAATATTTGCCTCATCAACCATGACATCGTAAATCAAACCAAGATCAACAACGTTGATACCGAGTTCGGGGTCGACGACATCTTTCATCGCCTCTGTTACATCATCTACGCTCGTTGTCATCGCTCTCCCTAAGCTTTAACTTGTGCCTGAATCGCGGCATCTTTAAATGCCATCCATCCAAGAAGTGCACACTTTACCCGTCCTGGAAACTTTGAAACACCAGCAAAAACAACTGCATCCTCTAACACTAATGGGTCTCCATCTGATGTGCCCTTACTTGCCATGAGATCTGAGAAGCTCTTCACGATCACTGCCGCTTCTTCCAGGCTCTTACCCATCAATAAATCAGTCATCATTGAGACACTAGCCTGTGAAATCGAACAGCCCTGACCATCCCATGTGAGCTCACTAATCTGAACTCC
>CAXNDE010000021.1:0-15033 GCA_964201135.1 Candidatus Planktophila sp. | reverse complement strand
TCGATGAGAAGGACGGTATAACCGGCATCGCGGATTTTTTTAATCAACGCTGCAAGCTCGGCTTTTTCTGCCGGGTTAAAGCCAGCGGCCGGCTCGTCCAGTAGGAGTAGGCGTGGCTCAGTACCCATCGCACGCGCTATCTCTAAACGTCGCTGAACACCATAGGGAAGATTCTTTGCCAAGCGATCTGAGTACTCATCAATACCGATGAACGTGAGGATTTCAATAGCACGTTCACGGTTTTCCCGCTCTTCCCGGCGGGCTCGGGGCAGACCAAAAAGAGCACCAATGAGGCCGCTCTTCTTATGCGCATCTGTTGCAGTAATAACGTTTTCAAGGGTGGTCATATCTCCCCATAAACGGATATTTTGAAAAGTGCGCGCAATCCCGAGCTGCGTAATTTCATATCGTTTTTGCCTCTTTAATTCAATTCCATCAAATGTAATCGAGCCACTTGTTGCTTGATAGACACCAGTAATAACATTAAAGACCGTTGTCTTACCGGCGCCGTTAGGGCCGATGAGGGCGAGAATTTCACCCTTTTTTACCTCAAGGTTTACTTCGCCAAGGGCTGTCACTCCACCGAACTTCATAGTTAGGTTTTTAATTGAAAGAAGAGTCTCGGACATTTAGGCGTTGACCTCTCTTTTTACTATCGCCTTTTCGCGCTTTTTGCGGGGCAGCAGTCCATCGGGTCTAAAGTTCATTACAACAACAAGAACTACACCAAATACAAATAGGCGTGCATCGGAGATAAAGCGGATTCGATCCGGCAGATAACCCAGAATCGTAGCTCCGATAACTACACCCCAGATATTTCCAATTCCACCAAAGACAACACAGGAAAGAATCAAAATTGAAACATTGAGTGTAAACATCTCGGGTGCAATAAAGAGATTCTTGGAGGCATAGAGAACACCGGCAGCACCTGCAACGGCTGCGCCAAGTACAAAGGACCAGATTTTGTATTTAAGAGTCGGTACTCCCATGAGTTCGGCGGCATCTTCATCTTGTCGGATAGCCTCCCATGCACGGCCCGGACGACGAATGCTTAAGCGGCGAATCATCCAAATCGTTAACAAGATCATTACAACAACTACCCAGAAGAAGACCTTCTGATCATCTAACTTAAATTTTAATGGTCCGATATCTGGTGGCATCGGAATATTAGCGATTCCATTAGGCCCTTTTGTCCACGAGGAGTTAAGGGCCACAAGACGAACGATCTCTCCAAAACCTAAAGTGACAATGGCCAGATAATCTCCACGCAGGCGAAGAGTGGGAAGACCCAGTAAGACACCTGCGATCATTGCAAAGGCGATACCAAAGGGCATGATCTCCCAGGTGTTTAAGCCAGTATGGGTACCCATCAGCGCCATTGTGTAGGCACCGATTGCAAAAAAAGCGACATAGCCAAGATCGAGCATTCCAGATTTGCCGACAACGATATTGAGTCCTAGTGCCATAAGAACAAAGACACCTACGGGATATACCAATACGGCGTCATATGCGGCGATGGGTGTTGCTAAGAAGCTCGCGCCAGCAAATGGGAGTAGTCCTACGAGAACTATTGAGATCAGTGCAATAGCTATTCGTTTTGGATGGTTAGCGCGCTCCCAAATACCTGCGCCCCAGTCGCGCAGATTAAAGTAATTTCGTATCTTCATCGGCTTATGCCCTCGTCGTCTGGATAGCTTCGCCAAATAAACCATTTGGTTTGAAGAGAAGGACTAAAACTAAGACTATAAATACAGTAACGGCCTTCCACTGAGTTCCAAGAACGGCGGAGGCGTAGACCTCAAGTAGGCCAAGGCTCAGGCCCCCGAAGAATGCACCCCGGATATTTCCAATGCCACCTATGACCGCGGCAGTAAATGCAGCCAGACCCATTGTGAAGCCAATATTGAACTTGGTGTACTCAAAGACTGTGATGTAGAAAAATGCAGCAGCACCAGTTGCTAAGCCACCAACTAAAAATGTCACTGTAATAATTTTGTTGAGATTGACTCCCATGAGCTTTGCAGAATCTTCATTCTGTGACACAGCTCGAATCGCTTTCCCCATTCGAGATAACTTGATAAATCGCTCAAGAATAAAGAATATCATTGCTGCGGCAATAATCGTGATCACAGTATCAAGACGGATATTTGCACCCCAGACTTCGGTGAGAATAATCTTTTCAAGTACACGTGGAGAGCCCACTGGTCGAGAGTCTGTAAGCAAGCGCATTAGCTCTTGAAGAGCGATAGAGATTCCAATAGCAGAGATTAATGTAGCAAGGCGATTAGTGCCCTTCATGCGCAGGCGGCGATATGCAACGAATTCAACAAAGACTGCCGTCAGAGCGGCAATAAGCATGGACATAAGAAGAGAGGAAATTAGAACAAGAGCCAACTTCCATCCCTGTGCGGGCTCAGATGTTTGTGTGTAGTGAAAAATATCACGATTAGTGATGACCGTCCCAAAAGTCCCCCACATAAAAATCTCAGAGTTAGCAAAGTTAATCATTCGAAGAACGCCATAAACCATGGTGTAACCAAGGGAGATCAGTACATAAATAAAGCCAAGAGCAACGCCGGCCAAAGTTAGAGACCAGAATTGATCAATCAACACTGTAAACATTGCTCTCCTTAACTTTTTGCTCTCGGCGAGTATAAAGGCAGAACTTACACAAGTAGTGGGTGTCTTGGCCTCTTTTTCAAGAGATTTCCAAGACACCCACCAACTTGCTAAGCGTAAGTACTAAATACTTACTTGATGATTCCTGTATTAACTAGAACGCCGGCCTTTGTAGTAAATCCAGCGAAGAGTCCATAAGAAATGTCACCATTGCTATCGAACTTAATTGTGTTACCACTCACGCTCTTACCGTTGTAGGCCTTAACCCACTTGAGCATTGCTGCGCGAGTTGTCTTTCCAGCCTTGATACCCGCAAGGAGGATATTGGCAGCATCGAATGATTCAACTGAGTAAACACCAGATGAGACACCCATTTGCTTTTTGAAATCAGCTTCAAGCTTTGTGCTGATACCAGCTAACCCGCCTACACCAGTAATACGTGAGCCTTCAGCTGCAGCACCTGCAAGCTTTGGGAACTCCTGGTTGAAGACTCCGTCGCCACCCGCAAATATCGCTGTTGAGCCTGAGTCGCGAAGCTGCTTGATGAATACTGCAGCTTGGCTGTAGTAACCAGTGTAGATAACAACAGTTGCCCCAGATGTCTTAATCTTAGCAATCGTTGGGCTGAAATCAGTTGCTGTATTAGGAACTGAGTCCCCCCCACCAACAAGTGTTGCTCCAGCTACCTTCTTCAAGCCTGCTTCAACGTAGCCACGAAGAGGCACTGCATATGCTGATTGATCATCGAAAACAAATACCTTTGCACTTGCAACACCGGCTGTGGCGTACTTAGCCAAAGCTGGACCCTGCAAGTCATCTTTACCTACGACACGGTGGAAAACTGGTCCGCCGAAATCAGGTGATGCTGGATCTGTGAGCGATACGCGTGTAGCCGATGGAGAGATCATTACTAATCCGCCAGCCTTGTAGTAAGGAAGTGATGCGATTGTTGCACCTGAGTATGCAGGTCCAACCACACCAAGAATGCTCTTGTTAGCACCGGTTCCTGGAGCAACAGTTGACGCAACAGCTGGATCGCCCTGATCATCGACAGATACAACCTTGATCTTGATGTTGGGATTCTTTGCCATAAATAACTTGGCAGCATACTTGACTGCATTTTGCTCATCGATACCAGTTGAGGCCTCTCCACCAGATAGTGGGCCTTGGTAGGCGATCGTGTATGTCTTTGGGGCAGCACTTGCTGATGAAACTGAGCCTAAGCCAAATGCAAGGGCTCCAGCTGTAATAACGGCAAGTGAACTCTGAATCTTTTTGTTCATTGAGTGCCTTTCCTGTTCATTTTCCCGGGACAGGGAGACCAACAGAGTAATGGCTAGGGTTCAGTCTTAACAAGTCCAAAGTGAGCCTGCAATGTTGCAGTTTCGTTATAAATACACTGCGATTACGGCACAATATCGCCGTTAATCCAGCGGCACCGCATCTGGGCTAATAACTGCTTGGGCAACGGCCTTCATACTCATCCGCCGATCCATGGCCGCTCTTTGAATCCAGGAAAATGCTGCGGGCTCGGATAAGTTAAGTGCCTTCATTAAAATGCCCTTTGCGCGATCGATTAATTTTCGAGTTTCAAGACGATCATGTAAATCGGCCACTTCATCGGCAAGTGAGCGCATTTGCAAATGCCTACTCATTGCAATTTCAATGGCAGGAATTAAATCACCAATAGTGAATGGCTTAACTACGTAGGCCATCACCCCCGCATCACGAGCGCGATCGATGAGCTCCTTCTGCGAAAATGCAGTTAACATTAAAACTGGAGCTATATTAATTATCTTTTCTGCTGCCGATATTCCATCCATTACTGGCATCTTGACATCTAGAATTGCAATATCAGGTTTGTGAAGATTGGCTAAATCAACTGCCTCCTGGCCATTGCTAGCCTCAGCAACTACTTCATAACCAGCACCTTGTAACATCTCGACGAGATCCATGCGGATGAGCGCTTCATCTTCGGCAACGAGAATACGAATCACTGAAATCATCCTTTCAGGATGTAATTTTTATTAGCGTGCCCCGAGTCGGATTCGAACCGACACTATGCAGTGTTTGAGACTGCCCTCTCTACCGTTGGAGTACCGAGGCGTTAAGAGTGAATCTTAGCGGTAGGCAGGAGCGGCGCCACCAACGGCATCGCCCACACGGTGAACGCGCATCGCATTAGTAGAGCCAGGTATTCCAGGAGGAGATCCAGCAACAATCATGACGTTATCTCCGATATCTGCACGTCCGGAGTCGATTAAAACTGCATCGACCAACTTCACCATCTCATCGGTTGCACCAACGATTGGGGTCAACATTGATTCAACCCCCCACGAGAGCGCCAAGCGGTTATATGTTCCGACCTCAGGGGTCATTGCAAGAATTGGAATTGGAGAGCGAAGCCGTGACATGCGTCGAGCTGAATCTCCGCTTTGCGTGAATGCAACTAAATATTTAGCACCAACAATTGCACCAACTTCTGTTGCCGCCTTTGTAATTGCGCCACCCTTAGTGCGAGGAGCCGTGCGAATAGGGCGGATTCGATCGAGACCACCCTCCTCTGTCTTTTGAATAATACGGGCCATAGTCTGTACAGTCTCGATTGGATAATCCCCGACGCTTGTCTCACCTGAGAGCATTAACGCATCTGCCCCATCAATGACGGCATTGGCGCAGTCTGTAGCCTCGGCACGCGTTGGACGTGAGTTAGAAATCATTGAATCAAGCATCTGTGTTGCAACAATCACGGGCTTTGCCATATCACGGGCTAGTTCGACGCAGAGTTTTTGTACAAGTGGCACATCTTCTATCGGAAGTTCAACACCTAAATCACCACGTGCCACCATAATGCCATCAAAGGCATCTACGATTTCAGCGATGTTTTCAACGGCTTGGGGTTTTTCAATCTTAGCAATTACTGGAATGCGGATACCTTCTTCATCCATAATCGCATGAACATCTTTAATATCGGCGGCATTTCTAACAAATGAGAGTGCGATGAAATCAGCACCTGCCCTAAGTCCCCAACGCAGATCTGCAATATCTTTTTCAGACATGGCAGGCACAGAAACGGCTACCCCTGGCAGATTAATCCCCTTGTTGTTACTCACAGTACCGGGTTCGATGACTTTAGTGACAACATCATTACCCTTTACATCAATAACTTGAACTGTCACGTTTCCATCATCGATCAATATGAGATCTCCGACTTTGCAATCTCCCGCGAGAGCTTTATACGTTGTACTAACACGATCTTTTGTGCCATCAACTTCATCGGTAGTAATAGTAAAGATATCTCCGCGGGCTAATTCGTGTGGACCATTAACAAATCTGGCAAGACGAATCTTGGGCCCTTGTAAGTCGACAAGGATTGCAACGGGACGTCCGGCCTCTTTTGCCGCTGCACGTACTTGATTAAATCGCACTTGATGTTCTTCATATGAGCCATGAGAGAGATTCAATCGAGCCATGTTCATACCGGCCTCGATAAGCTGTTTCACCTTCTCAGCAGATTCAACGGCAGGCCCCATCGTGCACACTATTTTTGCTCTACGCATACAACAACCTTAAACCATCATCTGGCGGCTAGTGGGCTCGATTGGATTTGGAAGTTGCGTATCACCGGTGAGATATCTATCAACTGCCGATGCTGCACTTCGCCCTTCTGCGATCGCCCAGACAATAAGTGATTGTCCGCGGCCAGCATCACCTGCAACAAATACACCATCATCATTTGCTGCAAAGTTGGCATCACGGACAATATTGCCTCGATCATCAATAGCGACCTCTAGCTGATCAAGTAGTGGAGATTGCTCTGGACCAGTAAATCCTAAAGCTAGAAATACATAATCTGCGGGAATCTCCTTGGCACTTCCTGTAATGGCTTCAAATTTTCCATTAACAAACTCTGTTTCGACAATTTTGATTGCTCGTAAGTTTCCAGCACCATCACCTAGGAACTCTTCGGTGCTTACCGAAAACATTCGATTATCTTTTTCTTCATGAGCACTGGATACGCGATAGATCATCGGATATGTCGGCCATGGTTGTGATGCTGGGCGCTCATCACTTGGCCTTGGCATGATCTCTAACTGAGTAATACGTGCCGCACCTTGACGTATCGCTGTTCCTAAACAGTCGGCACCGGTATCTCCACCACCCAAAATCACAACGTGCTTTCCTGCAACATTGATCAATGGTGTCTCTACCTCACCTAGGGCCTGGGCATTGCCCCACGGTAGATACTCCATGGCTTGGTAGACACCGACTAGATCACGCCCTGAGATATTTAGATCGCGCCACTTTGTGGCACCCACTGCTACGACGATTGCATCGTATTTTTTGCGAAGAGCAGATCCTGTGAGCTCTTCCCCGATATCTACACCAGGGCGAAAACGTGTTCCCTCTTTCTCCATCTGCTCTAACCTGCGATCAAGAATATGTTTCTCCATTTTAAATTCAGGGATTCCATAGCGAAGTAAGCCGCCAATCTTTGGCGCACGCTCGTATACAGCAACGGTATGTCCTGCCCGCGTTAACTGTTGGGCTGCAGCTAATCCCGCTGGTCCTGAACCAATTACTGCCACAGTCTTTCCAGTGAGCCGATCCGGGATGAGTGGCTTTACCTCACCGGTTGCAAAGGCTTCTTCGATGGTGCGAAGTTCAACCTGTTTAATAGTTACTGCATCACGATTAATTCCAATGACACATGCAGTCTCACATGGTGCAGGACAGAGGCGCCCTGTGAACTCTGGAAAATTATTTGTCGCATGTAAACGGTCAATTGCTTCGTGGGTATCTCCGCGCCAGATTAAGTCATTCCACTCAGGGATGAGATTGCCGAGTGGGCATCCTTCGTGACAGAAGGGAATTCCACAGTCCATGCAACGCCCAGCCTGTTTTTGCAGATGCTCAAAACTCTGTGGCTCGTATACCTCTCGCCAATCTTGGATGCGCACATCAACTGGGCGACGTGTTGGAACTTCACGCGGCGTTGTAATAAATCCCTTTGGATCAGCCAAGAGCTGCCACCTCCATAACATGTGCATCCACCGGTAAACCTTCGCGAGTGGCACGTGCCATTGCATCAAGTACTCGAGCGTAATCACGTGGCATGACAAGGCAGATGCGATTTAAGGAGACTTCCCAATCCGCCAAGAGCGCTGTGGCGATGAGTGAATCAGTGCTTTCTGCAAACTCTGTGATGATCGACTTTAGAATTTCGCGTTGATCAACCGGTACTGCGATGACATCTACCATGTCGGTATTGACATTTACCGGGTCTAAATCCAAAACAAAGGCCCGTCCACCTGACATTCCTGCAGCAAAGTTGCGTCCGATATTTCCGAGAACTACAACTGTTCCGCCAGTCATGTATTCGCAGCCGTGATCCCCAATGCCTTCGACAATAGCAGTTGCCCCAGAGTTGCGGACGCAGAAGCGCTCTCCTACTACTCCGCGAATCATAATGTGACCAGAGGTTGCACCGTAGCCAATGACATTTCCTGCGATGACATTTTCATGTGAGTTGAATGTCGATAAAATATCTGGGCGAACGATTACGCGGCCTCCAGAAATACCCTTACCAACATAATCATTTGAATCACCGTATAAGCGAATTGTTAAGCCTGCAGGTATAAATGCACCGAGAGATTGGCCCGCAGATCCGCGTAACGTAATATCAATTGTTCCATCGGGCAGTCCAGCAGCACCGTAGCTCCGAGTAATTTCGGCGCCTAACATTGTTCCAACGGTGCGGTTAACATTTCGAACCGGTAAATCGATACGTACTAGCTCTTGTTGTGTTAGAGCTGGTTGTGCCAGATCAATTAGTTGATTATCAAGGGCGGCATCAAGTCCGTGATCTTGGCGTGAAGTATTGTGCAGCGCACTTAAGCTTTCAGGACGCACAAGAAGTGGCGAGAGGTCTAAACCATTGGCTTTCCAGTGGTCAACTGCGCGCCGAGTTTCTAGATACTCAACATGGCCGATCGCTTCGAGCAGAGTTCTAAAACCTAAGCTGGCTAATATCTCTCGGACTTCTTCGGCGATGTATTCGAAGAAAGTTTCAACAAATTCGGGCTTACCTGTAAAGCGCGCACGAAGTTCGGGGTTTTGTGTAGCCACACCGACTGGACATGTATCTAAGTGACAGACGCGCATCATGACGCAGCCTGAAACAACCAGCGGAGCAGTTGCAAAACCAAACTCTTCTGCGCCAAGCAGCGCGGCAATGATTACATCTCGACCAGTCTTTAACTGTCCGTCGGTCTGTACAACGATTCGATCGCGCAGATTATTAAGTAGTAAAACCTGTTGAGTCTCAGCTAAGCCAAGCTCCCATGGAGCACCGGCATGTTTGAGTGATGTGAGTGGTGATGCACCAGTGCCACCATCGTGACCTGAAATCAAAACAACGTCTGCATGTGCCTTACTGACTCCAGCTGCAACGGTTCCAACACCGATTTCG
Source organism: Candidatus Planktophila sp. (assembly GCA_964201135.1). GTDB lineage: Bacteria > Actinomycetota > Actinomycetes > Nanopelagicales > Nanopelagicaceae > Planktophila. Next base: position 5,942 of record CAXNDE010000021.1, on the reverse strand, counting down.
GCAACGAGCTTTACATGCACACGGGCATTTTTATTAGCGTTCTTTAAATCATGGATCAACTGTGCTAGATCTTCAATGGAGTAAATATCGTGGTGTGGCGGCGGAGAGATAAGTCCAACACCTGGTGTTGAGTAGCGAACCTTTGCGATCCAGGGATATACCTTGTTGCCAGGTAGTTGTCCGCCCTCGCCAGGCTTTGCCCCTTGCGCGATTTTGATTTGAATATCATCGGCGTTAACTAAGTATTGGCTAGTAACACCAAAACGACCCGATGCAACTTGCTTAATCGCAGAGCGCTTTGAATCTCCATTCTCCATTGCAAGATAGCGCGATGGATCTTCTCCACCCTCACCAGTATTTGATTTCCCTCCAAGACGATTCATCGCTACAGCTAAAGTTTCATGAGCCTCTTGTGAAATAGAGCCATATGACATGGCACCGGTAGAAAAACGGGCGATGATCGCACTCGCTGGTTCGACCTCATCGATAGAAATAGCGCTCTGATCTTTGAACTCGAATAGTCCGCGCAGTGTCATTAACCGTGTGCTCTGATCATTAACTCGGTTGGTGTAACGCTTGAAGATGTCATAGCGTTTTGTTTGAGTCGAGTGTTGAAGGGCAAAGACTGTTTCAGGATCAAATAAATGTGGTTCGCCCTCGCGGCGCCATTGGTATTCCCCTCCAATGGGTAAGCGCTTGGTGCCAGGAACTTCTCCCCCTGGCGGATAAGCGATATTGTGGCGGGAGATTGTCTCCTGAGCAATGACATCAAGGGAGACTCCGCCTAAACGCGATGTAGTGCCGACGAAGAACTCATCGACAACTTCGCTGCTCAAACCAATAGCTTCAAAGACTTGGGCACCTGTGTATGAGGCGATGGTGCTAATACCCATCTTCGACATAACTTTCAAAACACCTTTGCCTAAAGATTTAATTAAGTTACGAACAGCTTTTTCAGGGGTAATGCCACTGATAACACCCTGCAGAACTAAATCTTCAGCACTCTCCATCGCTAGATATGGATTAACTGCCGCTGCACCGTACCCAATGAGAAGAGCGACGTGATGAACTTCGCGAACATCACCAGCTTCGACAACTAGCCCAACTTTTGTACGAGTTTTCTCGCGAATCAAATGGTGATGTACTGCAGATGTTAGTAAGAGCGATGGTATTGGTGCCTCTTCGGTATCACCATCTCGATCGGAGAGAACAATGATGCGGGCACCGTCGTTGATCGCTTGTGAGACTTCAGCTTTAATCTCATCGATTCTTGCGCGCAGTGAATCTCCACCGTCGGCGACAAAGAATAATCCACGGACAACATGTGCAGTCAGACCTGGGTGATCTCCATCGGCGTTAACGTGAATAATCTTTGCAAGCTCATCGTTATCAATCACCGGGAATGCAAGTGAGATCTGTCTACAAGAAAGTGGGCCTGGATCTAAAAGATTATGCTCAGGACCCATCGCTGTGCCTAAACTTGTGACTAACTCTTCACGAATTGCATCTAACGGTGGATTTGTAACTTGGGCGAAGAGCTGTGAAAAGTAATCAAAGAGAAGACGGGGTTTATTGGAAAGAGCTGCGATTGGGGTATCAGTACCCATCGAACCCAGTGCCTCCATACCGTTACCCGCCATAGGAGTAATTAATATGCGCAGCTCTTCTTCGGTGTAACCAAATGCGCGCTGGCGTCGGACAACTGATGAGTGTGGATAGACAATGTGTTCGCGGGAGGGAAGCTCACTGAGTTTGACCATTCCAGCGTGCAGCCAATCACCGTATGGCGCAGCCGCTGCCAATGAATCCTTTATCTCTTCATCTTCAATAATTCGACCGGCTTCGATATCAACTAAGAACATCTTGCCTGGCTGCAAACGTCCCTTTCGAACAATGCTCTCCGGGGCGATATCTAGGACACCAACTTCAGAGGCCAGAACAACAAGCCCATCGTTAGTAACCCAGAATCGCGATGGACGCAGACCGTTGCGATCTAAGACTGCTCCCACTTGATGGCCGTCGGTAAAAGTGACACATGCCGGTCCATCCCATGGCTCCATTAGCGATGCGTGGAAGGTGTAAAAATCACGGCGTAGATCTGACATTGAGGTGTGATTTTCCCAAGCCTCTGGAATCATCATTAAGACTGCGTGTGGCAATGAACGTCCACCGAGATAAAGGAGTTCAAGAACCTCATCGAAGGATGCTGAATCACTACCCGACATCTGCACGATTGGGAACAAACGTTTTAAATCTCCTGGTATTAAATCACTCTCAAGAAGTGACTCGCGTGCACGCATCCAGTTACGGTTGCCTTTCACTGTATTGATTTCACCGTTATGTGCAATGAAGCGATAAGGGTGCGCCAATGGCCATGATGGAAAAGTATTGGTAGAAAAACGGGAGTGCACGAGTGCTAAGGGAGAAACAATACGTTCGTCACTTAGATCTGGGAAAAACTCTTCTAGCTGACCAGTGGTAAGCATTCCTTTATAGACAATTGTTTGGGCAGATAGCGATGGGAAATAGAGTGGTAGTGAATGTTCGGCACGCTTGCGCAGACAGAAAGCCATGCGCTCAAGGACAAGGCCGCTTTCATTTTTCAAGCCACTGATAAATAACTGTTGGAAATCGGGCATTACTGAAAGTGCGCTCTTGCCAAGACCCGTTGGATTTATCGGGAGTTCACGCCACCCAATAACCTTTAAACCTTCCTCCGTTGCCAGGATCGTAATCTGATCTTTAACATCGGCGTCTTTTTCAATAAAGGCAATCCCCGTTGCATATGAACCTGCTTCAGGTAAATCAAATGGTGTGACGGCTTTAAAAAACTGATCTGGTATGCGAATTAAGATACCTGCACCATCGCCACTATCTGGCTCGGCCCCTGATGCACCGCGATGTTCGAGGTTGCGCAACGCTGTGAGCGCTTTTTCTACAATTTCATGCGTTGCTACCTTATTGAGCGTGGCAACCATGGCAACACCGCATGCATCGTGTTCGTGGGCAGGGTTATAGAGTCCCTGTGCATGTGGATAGTTGGAAGGCAAAGCCATGGTGATTGAGCTCCGATTGTCGAGTTTTTTCGGGACAACCTTGGCCCTGGTACTAATTATTTAGGTAGCGGTACAAAGAGTAGCAATAAAAACCAGCGCAGCGAGAGTTTAAATACCGGCTATCTGAGCGAATCGCCCGATTCCAGCGGTAATGAGCATGCCTAAAGCACCTCCAAAGAGCACGCGGGCAGTAGTTGGGAGTAACTTCGAACCAGCTGTTCTAGAACTCATGACTCCTGTCAAAAGAAGACCCAAGAGGGCAAAGCTAACGATGCTCCAGGCCTTTGTTCCAAGAGTTGGGGCAAAGGCTCCAGCAAAGGGAATCAGCCCACCGGCAGTAAATGAGATAGCCGATGCGATCGCTGCTTGCAATGGGCGGGCCTTGGTGTTCGGGTTTTGGCCTAACTCATCACGCAGATGGGCCGCCAGTGGATCCTTTGCATGCATCTGTGTTGCAACTTCAAGTGCTAGCTCTGGAGTCAGACCTCTCTCCATATAAATATGTTGGAGCTCAATGAGTTCGCCCCCAGGATCGGAGGCCAGATGCTCTTTCTCCATTGCCCGATCAGATTCCTCGATATCATTTTGTGAGCGTACCGAAACATATTCGCCCACTGCCATAGACATTGCACCGGCAGTAATACCTGCAAGACCAACGGTCACAAGAAAATCATTTTTTCCTGCCGCCACAACCCCAATCATAAGCGATGCCATAGAGACCAAACCATCGTTGGCACCTAAGACCGCTGCGCGAAGCCAACCAGCGCGATGAGTTCGGTGGTGAAGATTGCGCGCATATACATCATCTAGGGCCATAGAGATGAGCCTACCTGAGAATGTCTTTACTATCTTTATTTAACCTACGAAAGACTATGAGTGCACCTATACCCACGATTACACCCACCCAAACGTTGATTCGTAGTCCAAAAATCTCATGGGCTTGATCGATTCGAATCGATTCGATACCTATGCGACCGATGCAGTAGCCCAAAACATAGAGAGCAAATAACTGACCTGGGCGAAACCTCTTACTGAATCTGATGAGTAGAAATGCTAAAGCAGTTGACCAGATCGCCTCATAGAGAAAGGTAGGATGAAAAGTTGTGAACTGTGTAAATCCATTAGGGCGACTGAGTAATGGAACTGATAGCGCCCATGGTGCATCGAGCGGACGACCAAAGAGTTCGTTATTAAACCAGTTTCCAAAGCGACCGATTGCTTGCGCAAAGAGAACACCTGGTGCAAGGGCATCCATAAAGTATGCAAAGGGTGGTAGAGCTACGCGCTTGGCCAGAGTGCGATATCGCAGCCATGCCGCGACCGTGCCGAGTGAGATAGCGCCCCAGATTCCGAGACCACCTTCCCAGATTTTTAGCGCATCTAATGGTGCTCCTCCGCTACCAAAGTAAGCATCGGGTGAAGAGATCACATGGTAAATACGCCCACCAATGATTCCAGATGGTACGGCGGTAATCGCTATCTCTGAAACTACCGATTTTCCATTGGGTGCAACAGCTCTAAAGCGTTTATCACCTAGCCAAATTGCAACAGCGATACCAGAGATGATGCAGAGTGCATACATATGAAAAGTAAATGGCCCGATCTCCAAAGCCGAGAGTGTTGGCGATGGAATCGAACGGAGCAAGATTAACCAGCCTCTACAGCAAGCCGGAACTCACCCAAATCAAAGCCATTGGATTGGCGTTGCCAGAGTTTGCCATTAATAAATACTGTGGGGGTTCCTTGAACGTTATAGGCCTGCATTGAGTCGGCATGTGTCTTTACTAAATCAAGTTTAGAGCCCTTAGTTACACACTCGCTAAATCTCTCTGACTTGACTCCAATAGTCTCACCAATTTTTACGAGATTCTCATTTGAGAAAAAGCCCGAGTTTTCTAGAGCTGGCTGCACAATGTATAGCGATTTTTGATAATCGAGATAGTGCCCTTCATCGGCCGCACACATCATCGCATTTGCCGCGCGGATAGATTCTGGTCCAAGGAAAGATAGAATGTGATAAACAACGGTCGCCTTCTTGGTGCGTACCGAGCTATCGAGATAAGCACCTATTGACTCTTCAAATGCTCTGCATACTGGACACTGCGCATCCTCCCAGACATCGATGCGCACAGGAGCCCCAGGGTTAAGAACCAAGCCTGAACCGGCAGCGCTATCAAGGCTGGCAGCTACTGGCTCGCTCAATGTGTAGCCTTTAAGTGCTTCAAATGACTCATTTGCCTTTGTCGATGAGCTCATGATGGAGAAGACAACACCTGTAACCACTACAAGTGCAACCATTCCGATAACTAACCAGCGAGTGAAGTGGTCTCCGCCTTTAGTTGCCTTTACCGCCTTAGCCATTTATATCTCCTCGTTCGTTTTAACTATCTTCTCAACTGAGAATAAGCCGTAGGGGAAAAAGTATAGATAAAGAGCGCTCACTGCCAGCCCTACATCGCGCGCGATTTCTATGGCATAGCTGCGATAAGCCTCGGCCGCCTTGGATGGATCGATCGCACCGCCACCGCCAAAACATCCGCAGTCGATAAGTATTCCTCGGGTCCACACACTAATAATGGCAGCGATGAAGACGACCATGATGGCGCCCGAGACTATGGCCGACAAACGCACTGCAACACCGATAATAAGAAGAAGGCCGATCGCTATCTCAAGCCACGGAAGGGCATAACCCACAATGTGGGCAAGCTGCGTCGGCAGAATCTTGTAAGCGGCAACAGCGCTAGCTGCCTCGGCCGGGGTGAAGGCCTTTAATCCGCCGGCAACGAGTAGCACACCGCCGAGAAGTAAACGGGCAAGAAGTGTGAGAGGGCTTTGAAACCTCTCTTTAAATCTCTTCATCGTCCCTCACGAACTCCCGCCGCTAAC
>CAXNDE010000020.1:0-15339 GCA_964201135.1 Candidatus Planktophila sp. | reverse complement strand
GTAGTTTTAACCCTTAAGTCAAAGCCGGAGTGCTTACCGAGCTGGGACATCATGTGATCAAAGAATGGAACACCGGTCGATACATCGATGACACCTTGGCCATCTAAGTTGAGTTCGACTAGAACATGTGACTCTTTAGTCTCTCGTTCGATTCGTGCAGTTCTCATGGTGCTCTCACTTTCTACAGGAGTTCGGTTAAGGCCTTTATAAATGCCTTATTTTCGGCCTCATTGCCGACGGTGACGCGAAGATAAGACGATAATCCCACATCTCTAATCAGAACACCCTTTTCAAGGAGCTGGCTCCAAAGCTGTGGCGCTGGTGCGCTAAAGCCAGTGAACAAGATGAAGTTGGCAGCACTTGGGCGCGTTGTTAAGCCAAGGCTATGCAACGAACTCACTAAAGCTTGGCGCGCACTAATCAGTGCCGCGACGTTGCCCAACAGCTCTGCGCGATAGTCGAAGGCTACTAGGGCCGCGGCCTGTGTAAGGGCGCTCAAATGATATGGCAATCGAACGAGCATCATCGCATCGATTACTCGTGGTTCGCCGATGAGATATCCAACGCGAGCCCCAGCAAATGCAAAGGCTTTACTCATAGTGCGAATAACAAGAATGTGTGGATGTGAATCTACCAACGTGAGCGCGGATTTTTCCGATGAAAATTCGGCATATGCCTCATCGACTATCAATAATCCGCCATGAGCGCTGACAGCGATGGCAAGTGCTGCAATATCACCAATAGAGATTGCATCTCCTGTTGGATTATTAGGTGTTGTGATGAAGGTGAGTGTTGGCTTATGGGTGGCTATCTCTTGAACTGCTAAATCCACATTGAAAGAAAAATCTGAATTGCGCTCACCATTAATCCACGTAGTACCTGCAACCTTTGCGATGAGAGGATGCATCGAGTACGAAGGCGTAAAACCGATCGCCGCCCCACTACCAAAGGCTAGAAAAATAGATTGAATAATCTCATTACTACCATTTGCCGCCCAGATATTCTGGGCACCGAGGGCAGTGCCACTACCCTCATTAATATATATCGCTAAAGCTGAACGAAGTTGTGTTGCATCGCGATCTGGGTAGCGATTAAGGCTCGCTGAAACCTTAGCAACTGCATCTGTAATCGCGCCCTGAAGTGCCAGCGAAGGCGGATACGGGTTTTCATTCGTATTAAGTGCGGCCTCGGCAGGCACTTGCGGTGCACCATATGGAGATAGTGATCGCAACTCTTCGCGTAGTGGAAGCCAAGTTGGCCAACTCATGACAAGTTCTCTAAACGCGCGGACATCGCCTGACCATGAGCGGGTAAATCCTCGGCGGTAGCTAATGTAATTACGGTAGGAAGTATCTCTAAAAATGCAGCTTTATCGTACTCAACAAAATGTAGGCCTCGCAAAAATGTTTGGACAGATAATCCACTGGAGTGACATGCGCATCCGCCTGTAGGTAGAACATGGTTGGACCCTGCCGAATAATCACCAAGAGAAACTGGCGAGAAGCGACCGATAAATACTGCACCAGCATTTCTAATTTTGCCAGCATCAATTCGCGCATTAACAGTCTGTATCTCTAAATGCTCTGCAGCATAGGCATTAACCACATCTATACCTTGCTCGATTGAGTCAACGATAGCGATAGCCGATTGGATTCCAGATAATGCTTCACGGATGCGCTCTGAGTGTTTCGTTGCGCTCACGCGAATAATTAGTTCGGCCCTTACGGCATCGGCCAATGCCGCACTATCAGTAACCAGAATTGCAGCGGCAATCACATCGTGTTCAGCCTGGCTTATGAGATCTGCTGCAACGTCGGCCGCTATCGCACTGTTATCGGCCAATATTGCAATCTCTGTTGGACCAGCCTCTGAATCGATTCCTATCACACCTCGTAGTGCACGCTTTGCAGCGGCAACATAGATGTTTCCGGGACCTGTCACTAGATCACATTTTTCTGCCAAGCCATCCATACCATAGGCAAAGAGTGCAATTGCTTGGGCTCCTCCGACTGCATAGACCTCGGTGATTCCAAGAAGTGCGCACGTAGCCAAAATAGTTGGATGCGGTAGGCCACCAAAATCTCTTTGCGGTGGTGATGCAACGGCAATTGAAGCAACTTTGGCAATCTGTGCAGGAATGACATTCATCATCACGCTACTGGGATACACCGCACGACCACCAGGTACATACAGTCCTACTCGATCAACTGGAATCCATTTTTCGGTAACAACTCCCCCATCGACAACGGTGGTCTTTGTATCACTGCGTACTTGATCACCATGGGTTTTTCGAAGGCGTGAAATTGAAAGCTCGAGCGCTGTACGCACCGCTGGATCTAACTCCGCGAGTGCAGATGCCAATGCCGTGCCCGGTACGCGGATACTCGATGGTCTAACTCCATCAAACTCTTGAGCTAAGTCAAGTAAATCTGACTCGCTACCGTTTTTAACGCGTTCTAGTATGGGTTCGATTAAGCGCATTGCATCGACAACATTTAACTCCGCGCGCGGAAGTTCACTCTGATAGGCCGCCTTGGTCAGGCTCCGGCCGCGAAAATCTACAGTACGAATCACTGTGCAATAGTAACGGGCGAGACGTAAGGGTTGGGCGAGATTAAAACATGGGCCTATATCAGGCAGTTAGGGCCCAGAATAGATTTCAAATCAGCGCTCAAACTAGGAGATGCGGTGACCAGAGCATCGATCTTCATAAAAGTACTATTTCCATTATCGAGCAGTTGTAGATGAACTTCGCGTTTGCCAGGGTGTGCACGCAAAATCTCTTTGATTCGATCGACTATCGGTGGGGTGCACTGTGACATGGGCAGCGAAATAATGAGCGGACCAGTTGGTCCCAGCGAGATATCGGGCATCGACATTTCAAGTGCTGTAAAGCGCAATGCATCGTCACGCCGATCTACTCGACCCCGAACAGTCACAATTCGATCTTCAGTCAGCGACATTGCATATTGATTATACGTATTTGCAAAGAAAAGAACCTCAAGTGAGCCTTCAAGATCTTCGATAGTGACAACTGCCCATGAGGCACCTTGCCTGGAAACCTTACGGGTAATGCTAGTAATTAATCCGCCGATGGTAACTATAGATTCACTGTGTGCACCATCATCGACAAGCTCGCTGATTGTCATATCGGTATTTGCTCGAAGCACGTGCTCGACACCAAGAAGTGGATGATCAGAGACATAGAGCCCAAGCATTTCGCGTTCGTAGCTAAGAAGCATCGCCTTATCCCACTCCCCCTTTGGAATCTCTAAATCTAAGGATGCAACATGGCTAATTGATTCGCCACCAAATAAATCAAACTGACCTATGGCCTCTGCGCGCTTTGTTTCAATAACAGAGTCAATAGCCTCAGGATATATCGCCATCAAGCCTTTTCTGCTCACACCCATTGAACCAAAAGCTCCTGCTTTAATAAGAGATTCAATCGTCTTTTTATTACAGACTTGTGCATCTACCTTGGCAAGAAAATCTCCAAACGATGTGAAGCGGCCCTTGGATTCGCGCGCAGCCTTAATCGATCCCACTACACCTTCTCCGACATTGCGAATGGCTGCTAGGCCAAAGCGAATATTGTTTCCACGTGGTGTGTACTCGGCATCGGATTCATTAATATCGGGCTCTAGAACTTTAATTCCCATACGGCGGCACTCACTTAAATAGAGCGCAGATTTATCTTTATCATCGCGAACGCTAGTCAGTAGTGCTGCCATGTATTCAGTTGGGTAGTTGGCTTTCAAATATCCAGTCCAGTACGAAACAACACCATACCCAGCAGAGTGGGCACGATTAAATGCATAATCAGAAAAGGGAATCAAGACATCCCACAAACGTTTAATAGCAGCGGTTGAATAACCATTTGCCTTCATTCCCGCCTCGAACGGTACATACTCTTTATCGAGAATTTTTTTATCTTTCTTTCCCATCGCTTTGCGCAGTAGATCGGCGCGACCGAGTGAGAAGTCGGCGACTTTTTGTGCAATCGCCATTACTTGCTCCTGATAGACGATTAAGCCATATGTATCACCGAGAATATCTTTGAGTGCATCCACAAGTTCGGGATGAATCGACTCAACTGGTTTGCGTTTATTCTTTCGATCGGCGTAGTTATTGTGCGCATTCTCACCCATTGGTCCTGGGCGATAAAGTGCAATTACCGCCGATATATCCTGGAATGAATCGGGAGACATTGCGCGAAGCAATGCGCGCATAGGGCCACCATCTAGCTGGAAAACTCCCAAAGTATCTCCTCGAGATAAGAGCTCGTAGGTTTCTTTATCATCGAGTTGCAAATCCTCTAAAACAACTTCTATTCCCTGATTAGATTGAATGTTGAGCAAGGCATCATCTAATACAGAGAGATTTCGAAGTCCGAGAAAATCCATCTTGAGAAGGCCTGTAGCCTCGCATGCGCCCATATCAAACTGAGTAATGATTGCACCATCGGCCTCACGGCGGTGAATAGGAATAACATCTAATAGTGGTTCGCGCGAAAGGATTACACCAGCGGCGTGTACACCCCATTGTCGTTTTAAACCCTCTAATCCACGAGCAGTATCCACCACACGCTTTGAATCAGGATCAGATTCATAGAGAGAGCGAAACTCACCAGCTTCGCCGTAGCGATCATCCTTTGGATTAAAGACTCCACCCAGAGAAATATCTTTACCCATTACAGATGGTGGTAAGGCTTTAGTGAGTTTTTCACCGATCACATATGGATAGCCTAAAACACGTGTTGAATCCTTAATCGCCTGCTTAGATTTGATTGTTCCGTAAGTAATGATCTGAGCGACACGATCTTCACCGTACTTGCTTGTTGCATAACGAATCATCTCGTTACGCCTGCGCTCATCAAAGTCCAGATCGATATCGGGCATAGAGATACGCTCTGGATTTAAGAATCTCTCAAACAACAATCCATGCTCAAGTGGATCAAGGCCAGTAATACCAAGAGCGTAAGCAACTAATGAACCAGCGGCCGAACCGCGACCTGGGCCGACGCGGATACCAACTTTCTTTGCATGCGCAACTAAATCAGCGACTACTAAAAAGTATCCAGGAAAGCCCATTGTCTGCATCACGCCGAGTTCGTAGGCCAGGCGTGCATTGTGCTCAGGGCTAACGCGCGAACCCATGCGTTCAATTAATCCGCGCTCGGCCTCTTTTTTAAGCCATGAATCCTCGCTCTCACCAACTGGCACTGTGAAATGGGGCAAGAGATTTTCGCCTTCGCGCAGCGTGATGTTGCAGCGCTCGGCGATGAGTAGTGTGTTATCGCAACTTTCAGGTATCTCTTTAAAAAGTTCGCGCATCTGGGCTGGGGTCTTAACATAGAAACTATCGTTATCGAATTTAAAGCGCTTAGGATCGGCCAAAGTAGAGCCTGATTGTACGCACAGCAGTGCCTCGTGTGCCGGTGCATCTGACTGCATCGTGTAGTGCAGATCATTTGTTGCAAGTAGAGGCAGAGCTAACTCTTGTGCCAGTTTTAGAAGATCAGTCTTTACGCGGGATTCTATTTCGATACCGTGATCCATAATCTCTAAATAAAAATTACCTACACCAAAAATATCACGGTAATCACTAGCGGCTTTGAGCGCCTCTTTGTAGGCTCCCATACGTAAGCGAGTTTGTACCTCACCACCCGGGCATCCAGTGGTTGCGATTAATCCCTCTGCATACTTCGACAAAAGTTCACGATCCATACGCGGCTTGTAATAATAACCTTCGAGAGATGCAAGGGAAGAGAGACGAAATAGATTACTAAGGCCTACATTGTTTTCGGCCAGAATCGTCATGTGTGTGTAGGCACCGCCGCCAGAGACATCATCTTCTCCGCCATCGGCCCACTTAACTCGCTTTTTATCAAAACGTGATTCTGGTGCCACATATGCTTCGATTCCAATGATGGGTTTTACGCCGGCTTTTTTAGCGCTTTTGTAAAAATCAAAGGCACCAAAGACATTTCCATGATCGGTCATTGCAATAGCGGGCATACCTTGTCGCACAACTTCTGCCATTAAATCACCAACGCGCGCTGCTCCATCGAGCATTGAGTACTCGGTATGGACGTGAAGGTGAACGAAATTATCGGATGACATAGTTGATATAAGGCTATTACTTACGGCAGGACAGCATCAGATAGCAACGCCAACGAGGCTGTGAGATCGGCTGGATATGGTGCAGAGAAGTTAAGGGCTGCTCCAGTAAGGGGGTGGTTAAAGCGCAGCTCTTTAGCGTGCAGCCATGGCCGTGACATCTCAAGGCTTTTTGCCAGCACTGGATCTGCGCCATATGTCATGTCCCCTACGAGTGGATGGTTAAGGGCTGAGAAATGCACTCGAATCTGGTGAGTGCGTCCAGTCTCTAGTTCGACTTTTACAAGAGATACGGCGCGATAAAACTCGATGACCTCATAATGCGTAATCGACTCCTTGCCCGTGCCTACAACTGCAAAGCGGTGATCTTCTTTTGGATGGCGATCGATGGGTGCATCGATAGTGCCGGTCGTTGGATCCATATGTCCTTGAATCAATGCGTGGTAAATCTTTGCAACTGTACGTGTGCGAAAAGCATCCTTGAGTACGGTAAATGCACGATCACTCTTTGCAACGATCATTAATCCACTAGTACCAACATCTAATCGATGCACGATGCCTTGGCGCTCTGGCGCACCGCTAGTCGAGATAATGAAACCCGCTGCGCTGAGTGCCCCAACAACGGTTGGTCCAGTCCAGCCAGGACTCGGATGTGCGGCGCAACCCACCGGCTTATTAATTACAACAATATCCTCATCCTCATAAACAATTTCTAATCCATCAATTGGAGTAAGTGGAATTGCAATCGTATTAATTGGGGCTGGTAGTAGAACTTCGATCACCTGTCCTGCACTCACACGTTCGGATTTAAGCATGGGGCGGTTGGACGTTGTGATGTCGCCATCTTCTAACAGTTTGACTACGGCAGTGCGGGACAGGCCTAACACACGGGTTAGTGCACTGTCGATACGCTCTCCGGCAACACCTTCAGGTACTGCGAGTGTGCGTAGCTCTCGATTACTCATGGTGTTAAATCTCTTTTAGTAATCGGTGAAATATTGCGTCCGGTAAGAACCATTGAAAGCACGGCTGCGCACACTATCGCTGAGTCGGCGATGTTAAATATTGGCCAATGTGGCAGCTGCATCCAATCGATAACATGCCCGCGCAGAAAGCCAGGCTCACGGAATATACGATCCATCAGATTACCTAAAATGCCGCCCATTACTAGCCCTAATACGACCGACCATCCTTTAGAAGTAATCTGCGGCGCGAAGTAAATGATTGCGATGAGAACAATGACTCCAAATAGTGATAGAAAAAGCGTGGCATTTGTTGCAAGTGAAAATGCAGCCCCTGAGTTTCGAACGAAGGTGAGTTGAAAGAAAGTTCCAATAATCTTTACTGGTTCGCGGGAGGCAAGTTGGCTTACTGCCCAGGCCTTAGTTGCTAAATCAAGGATCCAGATAAACCAGGCAACACTTAACAGTGTTCGCCACCTTTGCACTGTTAGCGCCGTTCTTCCTTCTGCTTGCAAAGCATGCAGAGAGTTGCGCGAGGAAAGACTTGAAGGCGTGCCTTGCCAATAACATTGCCGCACTCTTCGCACGAGCCATATCGTTTTGAATCAATTCGATCGAGTGCGCGCTCAGTCTGCAAAACCATGTCACGCGCATTAATTACAAGTGACATCTCATGTTCGCGCTCGAAAGTCTTGGTGCCGGCATCGGCCTGATCATCTCCAGCACCTTCGCCCGACTCTTGAATAAGTGAGTCCATCTCGAGCTCAACAACTGTAAGTTCACGGCGCAAACGCTCTAACTCTTTGGCAATATCGGTACGAATTACTTTTAGCTCTGCAGGAGTCCATGGTGTCTCTGAATCACTGACAACGATCGGTGTTGGTGCGCTCTTAATTGGTTTCAATGGTGTGGGTTTTTTGCCACTCTTCACAGGGCGCGGCGGCGGTGGCATCACTAATCGGCGCTCCTCAATAACTGGGGCTAAAATCGGTGCACTCACAGTTGAGACTGAAACCGTCTGGGATTTCTCATCAACGGTCAATGTCGTCTTACTTGTCGATGCCTTAGTGCCCGCCTTTTTAACGGGGATCGACTTGAGCGCGCTCTTCTTTGCTACAGCTTTTTTAACCGCTGCCTTTTTTACTGGAGCTTTTTTTGCCGGCGCCTTCTTTGCAACCTTCTTTACCGCCTTCTTGGCAGGAGCCTTCTTTGAAACGGCTCTTTTGGTTGGCTTCTTGGACATGACGCGAACCTTATGCCGATTGCCCCTTCTATACCAACTGCGCCACGAGCGATTTCCATTGGCTCTATGGCCTAGACTGAGCCCACTAACTCAATATGGGCGCTGACGGGGCAATCACCTCACGAGCTCGCTGGAAGAAGTGAGTGCAGACTCATCTAGAACTGGCCAGGTTAGAACATTAAGTGGCGCCACTAGTGCGCAAGGTGGGTGGTACCGCGAAATCTGCGATAGCAGAGATCGTCCCTCCAGGGTTTTCTCGGAGGTTTTTCTATTATGGTATTTCGCGCCATCTCTGCAGCAGTTGATCTGCCTGCCATCGAACATGAGATCTTGGAGTTCTGGCGCACAAACGACATCTTTCACAAAACCGTATCGGCCCGTAACGGCGCCCAGCCGTGGACATTTTATGAGGGCCCCCCTACAGCTAATGGAATGCCCGGCACGCACCATATTGAGGCGCGCGTATTTAAAGATGTATTTCCCCGTTTTCAAACCATGAAGGGCCGCCTCGTCACTCGTAAAGCTGGATGGGACTGCCACGGATTACCAGTTGAGATTGCAGTTGAAAAAGAGTTGGGATTTAACGGCAAGGGCGACATAGAAAAATTCGGTGTATCAGCATTTAACGATAAGTGTCGCGAATCTGTTCAACGACATGTGAGTGCATTTAGCGAAATGACCGATCGCATGGGTTTTTGGGTTGACTTCGATCAGGCCTACTGGACGATGTCACCAGAGTATGTTGAGAGCGTTTGGTGGTCGCTTAAAGAGATTTGGAAAAAGGGTTTACTCGTACAAGATCATCGCGTAGCACCATACTGTCCACGGTGTGGAACAGGTTTATCAGACCACGAATTAGCCCAGGGATATGAAACGGTTACTGATCCATCGGTCTACGTTCGATTCCCTGTTACATCTGGAGAGCTAGCCGCCCTGAAAGCCTCTCTACTTGTATGGACAACAACTCCATGGACATTGGTTTCTAATACCGCCATCGCAGTTAATCCCGATGTCGACTACGTCGTGGTCGAAACTACGGTCGATAAAAAGAGTGAGGTATTAGTAGTTGCCGAAGCGCTTATTGAAAGCGTTAAGGGCGATAAGAAAATTCTTAAAAAAATACTTGGTAAAGATTTAGAGCACACACGATATAAGCGCCCCTTAGACTATGTAGATATCCCAGATGCTCATTATGTTGTGATGGCAACATATGTGACCACCGAAGATGGAACTGGATTAGTACATCAATCCCCCGCCTTCGGCGCCGATGACTTAGCTGTATCTCGGGCCTATGGTCTGCCTGTTGTAAATCCCATCGCACCCAATGGAACTTTCCTGACAGAGCTACCTGTTATTGGAGGTATGTTCTTTAAAGATGCCGATAAAACATTAGTTAAGGAGTTAAAATCCAGCGGTGCTTTATATAAGCATCAACCGTACGAGCACTCATATCCACATTGCTGGCGATGTCATACCGCGCTGATGTATTACGCACAGCCCTCTTGGTATGTTCGTACGACTTCGATTAAGGATTCGCTTCTGCGTGAGAATGCAGCGACAGATTGGCATCCAGAAACAATTAAGGATGGGCGTTACGGTGATTGGCTCAACAACAATATCGACTGGGCGCTCTCGCGTAACCGCTACTGGGGCACTCCACTTCCAATTTGGCGCTGCGAAAATGAGCATGAGATCTGTGTTGACTCACTCAAAGAGCTTGGAGCGCTAGCTGGGCAAGAGCTATCAAATCTGGATCCACACCGCCCTTTTGTCGATGATATTACCTTTGCATGTGCCCAATGTTCAGGGCTTATGGTTCGGGTACCTGAAGTAATTGACTGTTGGTATGACTCTGGAGCAATGCCCTTTGCGCAGTGGGGCTATCCACACAAAGCAGGATCTGTAGAGAGGTTTGAATCCTCCTACCCTGCCGATTTTATCTGCGAGGCGATCGATCAAACCCGTGGGTGGTTCTATACATTGATGACTATCGGAACTTTAACCTTTGATAAATCCTCATATAAGACGGTTCTCTGTCTGGGGCATATCTTGGATAAAGATGGTCGCAAGATGAGTAAGCATCTAGGAAACGTCCTTGAGCCGATGGCGCTGATGGATCAACATGGCGCTGATGCCGTGCGTTGGTACATGTTGGCGGCCGGATCTCCTTGGGCGGCACGTCGCGTTGGCCATGATGCAATTAATGAAGTTGTACGCAAAACACTTTTGACGTACTGGAACACGGTCTCCTTCCATGCACTCTATGCAAAGGCATCGAATTTTGAGTTAAGCCAGAGCCCAGCACTTGCAGAGCGTCCATTAATGGATCGCTGGATCATCTCTGAACTCAACACTTTGATTACCGAAGTCGATGATGCGCTCTCTGGCTTTGATTCCCAGATCGCAGGTCGAGCCCTCGCCCGATTCATCGATGATTTATCGAACTGGTATGTGCGACGCTCTCGTCGCCGTTTCTGGGATGGTGATCTGGCTGCGATGGCAACACTTCACGAGTGCTTAGTAGTTCTGACTCAATTGATGGCACCGATGGTCCCATTTATTACTGAGCAGGTATGGCAAGAGCTTGTCCGCCCAACTGATTCTGAGGCAGCTGCATCTGTGCACTTAACAGACTTCCCGCTCGCAGATAGTTCTGCAATACACGCTGAGTTGAGCCAACAAGTCGCGCTAACCCGTCGCATCGTTGAGTTAGGTCGTGCATCGCGCGCTGAATCAGGAATTAAGATCCGTCAACCATTAGGACGCGCACTCATTGCAGCAAGTGGTTGGGCGGCTCTGCCACCACAAATGCGTGAGCAGATCGCCGATGAGCTCAACGTCATTACCCTGGAGGATATTGCTAGCGCCGATGGTGATTTAGTAGATATCTCCATCAAGGCAAACTTTAAGACACTAGGTGCCAAGTTTGGCGGGGCGGTCCAAGAGATCGCCAAGGCGATTGCATCAAGTGATGCGACGGCATTAGTTAAAACTCTACGGGCATCGGGAGACGTAACCCTTGATAAGTGGGAGATCTGCCTTGAGGATTTAGTAATCACGGAGGTTCCAAAGAGCGGTTGGATGGTTGCATCTCACGATGGTGAGAGCGTGGCACTTGATTTAGAGCTCACGCCAACGCTTATCTTGGCCGGGCATGCACGCGAAGTAATTCGATTTATTCAGGAGCGTCGCAAGAGTGATGGCTTTGAAATATCTGATCGCATTAACGTGGCATGGAATGCAACGGCAGAAATCACTGATGCTATCAAGAGCCACACCTCACATATTCAGGATGAGATCTTGGCCTTATCAATGGTGCAAGACATAACTATGAGTATTGATTCCAGTGAGTTTGGTCTGGCAGTTGCACTTACTAAAGCCCTCTAACAAGGCCCATCAACAGTTGTATACCAAAAAAGAGAACGATAAAACTCATATCTAAACTCACTGCGCCTAAGCGAAGTGGCGGGATAAAACGTCCTACAAAGCGCATTGGTTGATCGGTTACCGCGTATATCGCTTCGACAAAATAGAGAGAGATTCCGCTGGGTTTCCAGTTGCGCGCGAACATTCGTACGTAATCAAGAATTAAACGACCCAAGAGTGCAAATAAAAACAACTGCAAAATGCCTGCGAGAACCGACCCTAACCGCATTAAAAATCAGCTTTGGTTAAAGAAACTTGCTTGCGCTGCAGCTGACTTATCTTCAGTACTCACTTGAAGATTAGCTGGAGAGATTAGAAAAACTTTTTTAGTAACACGTTCGATTGTTCCGTGTAAACCAAATGCAAGTCCGCTTGCAAAATCAACAAGACGTTTATGCTCTGATTCGTCCATATCGGTTAAGTTAATGATGACTGGATTGCCTTGGCGAAAGTGCTCACCGATTGTGCGTGCCTCATTGTAAAAACGTGGATGCAAAGTGATGATGCGATCTAAGACCGGTAGATCTAACTGTGGTGCAGCTTCAGTATTTGATGAAATCATAGAAGAGACAGTGCGTGCACTGCGCGGCTTGATACGAACATCACCTGAGGCTGGAACTGCCGGAACATTTGAACCCGCCGAAGCATCAAACTCTGGGTCATCCATCAACCCTAAATAATTTGCGACACGCTTTAGTGCATTAGCCATACGTAAAAGATACCTGTCCGACTACCGAGAACCCATGATTTGGCTACCTATTCGCAGATGTGTCGCTCCATAGGAGATCGCGATTTCAAAGTCATGGCTCATCCCAGCCGAAAGGCTTTTTGCCAATGGGAAATCAGATAGAAAACCTCTCTGGATTTCCTGGAGATTTCCAAAGGCTATCTCAGGGTCGATTCCAAGAGGTGCCACTGCCATCAACCCTGCCAACCTATGTGCCGGGTGTTCCTGAATAATGCTCGCGAGTGGGTAGAGAGATTCGATCGCTGCTCCCCCACGCTGTGCTGATCCATCGAGATTAACTTGAAGAAAGATTTCCAATGGATGCGTTGCAAATTTCTCTATAACCTCAAAATGGCGCAGCTCGTCGAGTGAGTGGATCACATGCGCCCACGAGCAGATTGATTTTAATTTATTGCTCTGAATCTGACCCTGAAAATGCCACCTTCCAGCAACGGCCGCCGCCTTTGGCGCAGCATCACCATCACGATTTTCTCCAAACTCATGAAGGCCGAGCTCGCTGAGAATTTCGATATCGCTGATTGGAAATGTCTTGGTCACTGCAATCAATGTAATTTCCGCAGGCTCTCGCTGAGCTCTTTTAGCTGCCACAGCTATTCGCTCCTGTACATCCAGTAAACGTTCTGCAATCTCGGCGCGACGTGTCATAGCCAGATTACTCCGGCATTTCGGCCTGTAATAGTGTGACGGCGATATGAAAAATACTCATTATTTTCAAGTGTGCAGTGAGTCGATGCCTCATACGTGACCGCCTGGCTCACTAAATCGGCGATAAGCGCCTTCGGTAAATCTAAAGCAGATGTGCCATCGCGAGTCAGCGCATAGGCGGCAGGGTGAGTGCGCACTACTTCATCGGCCATGGCCGCTGGAATCTCATAACATCGACCGCAGATGGATGCGCCTAACTGCGCATGAATTTCAGTTGCTCCTAATCGCCGCATCTCGTGGACAACTTTGAGCGCTATGGAGCTAACTAAACCTTTTCGACCAACATGCACCGCAGCGACAACTGTTGCCGACGATAGAAGTAATGGGATGCAATCAGCAACTAAAACGGCAAGACCCAACCCTGCAGTTGTAGTAATTAAGGCATCACAGGTGGGATCGATATCACTGAGTTGATTTACAACGACAAAGCTATCGCCATGTACCTGATTCATAAATTGAATCTGCCCCACCATATGTGAGAGCGATTCACGGTTACGCGCTACAGCCACTGGATCATCTCCAACGTGGAGGGCGAGATTTAATGACTCGTAGGGCGCAAGGCTTGAGCCACCGCGCCTATCGGTAAAGATCGCTGGCAAAAGCTCTTACTTCATGAAGTCAGGGACGTCGATCTCATCCTCGGCGACAAGCTCTTCAAATGTCACACGCCGTCTTGGTGTTGGATCATCACCGAGCTCGAGAGCGACAGAGAGAGGGTCATTTGATGCAATGGGGTTTGCATGACCGTTCAATGTCGATGCATCGATGACGGGAGTTGAGACCCGCTTAGGTTGGCCACCTTCGAAGCCAGCGGCTACGACGGTAATACGGACCTCGTCACCGAGTGCATCATCGATAGTTGTTCCAAAGATGAACTTTGCATTGGGATGGACCGCCGATTGCACAAGTTCGCATGCCTCGTTAACTTCAAAGAGACCTAAGTCAGATCCACCAGATATTGAGAGCAAAACTCCCATAGCGCCATCGATTGATGCCTCAAGTAATGGCGATGAGATTGCAAGTTCGGCCGCGCGCAGTGCACGATTTTCTCCACGCGCAGAGCCAATGCCCATGAGTGCAGAGCCAGCACCGGACATAACTGCTTGCACATCGGCAAAGTCAAGATTAATTAAACCTGGCTGTGTAATAATCTCAGTGATGCCTTGAACGCCCGAAAGTAGAACTTGATCTGCACTTTTGAATGCATCAGCCAGCGTAATTGTACGATCTGAGATTGCTAACAATCGATCATTTGGAATAACAATTAACGTATCAACTTCTCCACGCAGCGCTTCGATTCCAACATCGGCCTGGGTGGAACGCAACTTAGCTTCAAATGAGAATGGACGTGTAACAACACCAATTGTAAGTGCGCCAAGATCACGGGCAATCTTTGCAACGATTGGCGCAGCACCGGTTCCGGTACCGCCGCCTTCTCCTGCAGTTACGAAGACCATATCGGCCCCCCGCAAAATCTCTTCAATATCATCGACGTGATCGAGTGCTGCAGCGCGTCCCTTTTCAGGATCCATTCCTGCACCAAGTCCGCGAGTTGTCTTGCGACCAATATCTAACTTAACATCGGCATCACTCATTAATAAATGTTGTGCATCGGTATTAATTGCAATGAACTCAACGCCTTTTAGTCCGACATCAATCATGCGATTAATTGCATTTACTCCACCGCCACCAATTCCTACAACTTTGATGACTGCTAAATAATTCTGCGGTGAAGCCACGTTTCTCCTCCTTGTAAACCATAAACCTCAACTTGAGCCTTATAATTCAATGTTTTTCGATAGGGCGAACGTAAAGTGCGCACGCTCGTTAAGCAAACACCGACTCGATTTATTTTCCTTCGTGTCGAATTAATTATTTAACGATAGGTGTATGTGGTGCACTCAGATCTATACGAAATATTTTCGAATTCTCAGGTTGTGCGATTAAAGCCTTATAAACCTTTACTTTTAGAGCAGTCTCTCCCTCTTGTCCCCACAAAAGTTCAATCGATTTCCTGCCATCGATGATCTGCACCACATATGCCTGACCACTTCGCACCTTCACTAACGCCACCGTGTCGGCGATCTCTGCTGGTAGTCCCATGAAGAAGGCAGCTGCCTCCACTGCCGATTC
>CAXNDE010000019.1:0-15717 GCA_964201135.1 Candidatus Planktophila sp. | reverse complement strand
GCAAGAATTTCAAGTGGAGAGCAGACAATTGCCCGCGCGCCTCCTGCAACTGCAACCCTTGATAGAGCGACTGCGCTGTCAAGGGCGTTATCTTTAAAGCCGATGCTTGTTACATCTGTTTCAGATAGCGAGGTTAAAATCGTAACACCTGTAACATATGTAGCGGGTACGGCCTCAACCGCAGCAGCGATCATTGCACTGCCCCCAGATGCATGCACAGTTAAATACTTTGGTCGCAGTGTTGAGATTGCTCGGGCTGCACCGCTAACGGTATGAGGAATATCGTGTAGTTTTAAATCTAGAAAAATATCGTTATCTGTCTCACTTGTAATAGCCCGAACACCTTCATGGCCAAAAGTTAAGAAAAACTCTAGCCCTAGTTTGTAGACAGAGACTAAACCTTGTGTTGCCTTTACCCATTCAATCGCCATCGATAAATCTGGCGTATCAACGGCTAGAATAACAGGTGCCTTCATTTTATTGTTCCTCATCAATACGGTGAGCAAAGCCGATCGCATCGCGCAGTGATGTAAAACCCTTGGTGTTCAAAAGATCTTTTAACTCCTGGGCGATAGAGATTAAGGCCATGGGATTACCGAAACTCGCCGTGCCAATAGAAACACCAGAAGCACCGGCGGCAATCATCTCAAGTGCATCACGACCGTTAGTGATTCCGCCCATTCCGAGGATGGGAACAGTGGGCATAGCTTCGTGAACTTGGTAGACGGCACGAACAGCTATCGGTCTAATAGCAGGACCTGACAAACCGCCTGTTTTACCACCCAGATGTGGACGCATCGTGTCAAGGTTAATTACCATTCCCAGCACGGTGTTAATCAGCGCCAATGCATCGGCTCCGGCATCGACAACACCTCTGGCAATTGAGACTAAATCTGTTACATCGGGAGATAGCTTTGCAATGATGGGAAGCTCGCCCCCAATAGTTCGACGCACGCCATCGATAACGCGTCGTGATGCATCGGGATCGCAGGCAAATACCAGACCACGATTTTCAACATTTGGACATGAGATATTTACTTCAATCGCGCTAATACCAGAAACGGAGCGCAGCTTTCGTGCCAGAGTTGAATACTCTTCAACCGTCTCCCCCGCAATAGAGACGATAATGCGTGCTTTCTGCTCGATTAAATAGGGAATATCCTTTGCGATGAAGGCATCGATTCCTGGGCCCTGAAGTCCGATTGAGTTAAGCATGCCACTTGGAACCTCAGCCATACGTGGTGTTGGACGACCAGTACGTGCCTTGCTCATCACTGATTTTGTTACAACACCGCCAAGATCACGGAGGGCGAAAAACTGCGCTAGTTCGCGACCAGAGCTTGCGCATCCGCTTGCAGTAAAAATTGGATTTGGAAACCAAGCATTTCCGATTGTCGTCGTGAGATCAACGCTTGTCATAAGAGCTGACCCACTTTGTCCCATTGAACATAAGCGCCATCCATCACGGGTCCATCGATACATGAGCGCAGCATTGACACCGCGCCAGTTTCATCGGCGACGGGAAGCACGCATGTCATGCAGATACCAATTCCACAGGCCATCGACTCTTCAACTGAACACTGGTGAACTACATCGCTCTGCGATGTGATGGCATTAATCGCCGAGAGCATCGCCATTGGGCCACAGGAGTAAATCACGGCGATATTCATATCTTTAATCAATGATGCAATGGGATCGGTAACTCGACCCATCTGACCCATCGAGCCATCTTCGGTGTAAATACGTAGAGAGTTAACTGCACGCTTACCCTCCATTGGGGCATAAATCTTTCCAGCTGTACTGGCACCTAGCAACATATCGACGCGACAGCCACGAGCATTTAGAGTTTCAGCTAAACCAAAAAGAGGTGCTGAACCATATCCCCCACCGACGAGTAAGACTTGTACGGGCTCTGTTGGAACTCCAAAAGCAGTACCAAGTGGTACGACGAGATTTAACGTTGCACCCTCGGGTTGGGCGCATAACCATCGACTGCCCTGACCGTGCGGTGCAACGATAAGCTCCATAGTTCCGCCAAATGTCGTGCTACTAGATACACGCGAGATAGCGAAGGCACGCCGTAGGACCATACTTGATGTTTCACCGCCGACACTTATCGCAACAAAGTTTCCTGGTTTACATACAAGTGCAAGGTCACCGATATTGATTATTAACTGGTGGTACTGGCCAACTCGTTTATTACCTATAAGCGTTGCATTAATCTGTGCAGCATTCTTATTGATTAGCGCCATAGCTAGGCCAGCCACTCTTGCAGTGATTTTATCGATAGCTCATGTGATTGTAGAAAACGGATTCCTTCAACGGCGGCGCTAAAACCGGCCGTTGTAGTAATAATTGGAATCGACCGCTGCACTGAAGCGGTGCGAATGAGCCAACCATCGGCGCGAACGCCCCGTCCTACTGGTGTATTAATCACTAAATCAATGTCCCCCGAGTTAATTATCTCTACGATCGTCGGTTCGCCCATCGGCCCCGTACCATCTGAGTTCTTACGAACAGATATGGAAACTACTCCATGTTCGGCTAAATATCGCGCTGTTCCATCGGTTGCCAAGATTCTAAATCCTAAGGCGGCTAATCCGGCAGCTGCCTCTATGCCTGATGCCTTGTCCTTATCGGCAAGGGAGATAAATACTGTGCCGCTCTTTGGCAGTGGACCGAAGGCCTGTATCTGTGACTTTGCATAGCTCTCTCCAAAGCCTGGAGAGATACCCATGACTTCACCTGTAGATCGCATCTCGGGACCGAGAATCGCATCGACACCGCGGCCATCAGTGCGGCGGAATCGGTTCCACGGAAGTACCGCCTCTTTCACGGATATGCCCTTTGCAACACCATCACCGGATGTCGGCAAGATACCCTCGCTGCGAAGCTCTGCGATGGATGTTCCTAGTGAGATGCGTGCAGCCGCCTTGGCTAATGCAACACCTGTTGCCTTGCTAACAAATGGCACGGTACGTGAAGCACGTGGATTAGCCTCTAATACATAGAGAGTATCTCCTGCGATTGCAAATTGAATATTGATCAGACCTAGTACTCCAACACCCTTAGCGATCTTTGTTGTAGCTAATTTAATCTCTTTCAACTGCGCCTCTGAAATCGTCATGGATGGAAGCACACAGGCGCTGTCACCACTATGAATTCCGGCCTCTTCAATATGCTCCATTACTCCACCTAAGAAGAGCTCCGTACCATCGAAGAGTGCATCAACATCTATTTCGATAGCGCTATCTAGAAAACGATCAACTAAAACTGGATGATCGGGTGTTATATCGGTAGCCCGTGTGATAAACCCAGCAAGGGCGTTATCATCGTAGACAATCTCCATTCCCCTTCCACCTAAGACAAAGGATGGTCGAACGAGTACGGGATAACCAATGCGGGTAGCGATAGTTATCGCCTCCAACTGTGAGGATGCCATACCAAACTCTGGTGCATTAAGGCCTTGATTTATCAATATCTGACCAAAGGCGCCTCGCTCTTCAGCTAAGTTAATCGCCTCAGGACTGGTACCTAAAATATTCACACCATTAGCCTTTAATCCAGCTGCAAGTCCTAACGGCGTCTGACCGCCAAGCTGAGTGATTACGCCCAGAAGCGGTCCCGCTAGTGATTCAGCATGAATAACTTCTAGCACATCTTCAAGTGTTAACGGCTCAAAATAGAGACGGTTGCTAGTGTCGTAATCAGTAGAAACAGTTTCAGGATTGCAGTTAATCATTATTGTTTCATAACCTGCAGCGCGCAGTGCAAAGGAGGCATGAACACAGGAATAATCAAACTCAATACCTTGACCGATACGGTTAGGTCCACTACCCAAGATAATGACAGCCGGTGTTGTTCGTGGACGTACCTCACTCTCCTCCTCATAACTTGAATAGTGATATGGAGTGAAGGCTTCAAACTCGGCTGCACACGTATCGACCGTTTTGTACGCCGGGCGGATATTTAAGTGATGCCTAATCCGCCGAACCTCTTCCTCAGGGATACCCCGAAGGAGTGCAATCTGCGCATCTGAAAAACCTGCGCCTTTAGCATCTCTTAAAAGCTCATTTGTAAGTTCACCTGGCAGAGCGATAATCGCCGCATGTTCATTAATTAACTGAATCTGTCGCAAGTACCAAGGATCGATCTTGCACGCTGCAAAGATTTCATCGATAGTTGCACCGGCCCAGAGAGCACGTTGCACCTGCTGCAGACGATACTCAGTTGGAACGGCGAGTGCCGATAAAAGCCCCTGTTTTATATCACCGTGTATTTTCGGCCATGTAAAGATCGCCTCTTTGCGCTCCAGCGATCGCAGCGCCTTCATCAGCGCCTCCGAAAACGAGCGGCCAATAGCCATCGCCTCTCCAACGCTCTTCATAGTTGTTGTTAGACGCGGGTCGGCATCTGCAAATTTCTCAAAAGCAAATCGGGGAACCTTCACAACTACATAATCTAAGGTTGGCTCAAAAGATGCTGGCGTGAGCTTAGTAATATCATTCTGAATCTCATCCAGGGTGTACCCGATCGCTAACTTAGTTGCAATCTTGGCTATCGGAAATCCAGTTGCCTTTGATGCCAAAGCACTTGAGCGAGAAACACGTGGATTCATTTCGATCACAATGATCCGCCCATTTGCAGGATTAACGGCGAATTGTATGTTGCATCCACCTGTATCAACACCGACTTCGCGGATAATATCTAACGATAAATTTCGTAACATCTGGTATTCAACATCGGTCAAAGTCATAGCTGGGGCAACGGTTATTGAATCACCGGTATGAACGCCCATAGGATCTATGTTTTCAATACTGCACACAATTACAACATTGTCTTTGTGATCACGCATGACTTCCAGTTCGTACTCTTTCCAGCCGATTATCGACTCTTCGAGGAGAACTTCAGATGTAGGGCTGTGTCGAAGTCCGGCGCCAGCTATCTGTTCCAGCTGCTTAGCATCAAAAGCGATACCAGAACCTAAGCCACCCATTGTAAAAGAGGGACGTATAACTACTGGGAAACCCAGTGTCTTTACCCCCTCAATGACATCATCCATCGTGTGAGCAATAACAGATTTTGCAGACTCGCCGCCAACTTTTGCAACAATCTCACGAAATAGCTCACGGTTTTCGCCACGGTTGATCGCATCGACGTCGGCTCCGATTAGACGCACACCATATTTTGCGAGGATTCCTTTATGAAATAGTTCGATAGCGGCGTTAAGGGCGGTCTGTCCACCAAGAGTTGCTAAGACTGCATCGGGTTTTTCATGAGAGATAATCTTTTCAATCGAATCAGATGTTATAGGTTCGATATAGGTAGCATCGGCAAACTCTGGATCGGTCATAATCGTTGCGGGGTTGGAGTTAACAAGAATTACTCGAATACCCTCTTCGCGAAGCACGCGACAGGCTTGCGTACCCGAATAATCGAATTCGCAGGCTTGGCCAATAACAATCGGTCCGCTTCCGATAACCAGAACCGATTTAATCGATGGATCAAATGGCATTAGGCAGGTACTTTCTTACTCATCAACTCAATAAAGCGATCAAAGAGATATGCCGCATCGTGCGGTCCAGCGGCAGCTTCGGGATGATACTGAACAGAGAAAGCTGGACGATCCAGTAACTGTAGGCCCTCAACTACTCCATCATTGAGGCAAACATGTGTAACTTTGCCTCTGCCATAGACCGTTGAAAACTCTGTATCTGTAGGGGCTTTGAGTGCAAAGCCATGATTATGCGATGTTATCTCTACAGTGCCCGTGTTTTTATCGATTACCGGTTGGTTTATCCCGCGGTGGCCAAATGTTAGTTTGTAGGTTTCAAATCCCAATGCCCGACCTAATATCTGATGTCCAAAACATATTCCAAAGATTGGGATCTCTCGTAGCAATACCTCTCGCACTAACTCGATCGTGTCCACCATGGTCGCTGGATCGCCGGGACCGTTAGATATAAATACTCCATCCGGGTTAAGCGATGCAATATCTTCGATAGTTGAGTTAAATGGAAGAACATGGACCTCGACTCCGCGTTGGGCTAGAGCCCTCGGTGTAGCAGCCTTTATTCCCAGATCCAGCGCGGCTACAACGAAGTGTTTCTCCCCAATGGCCGGAACAACATATGGATGTGGAGTAGAGACATCGGCGACTAAAAATGCGCCACTCATCGCCTCTATCTTACGAACTTCCACGACCATTTCTTCACGGGAGAGATCTAGGTCAGAGAAGATGCCTACTCTCATAGAGCCACGATCACGAAGATGGCGTGTAATTGCACGTGTATCAACGTTTTGGATACCAACGATATTGTGCGCGATTAATTCAGCCTCTAACGAGTTTTCGCTGCGCCAGTTTGATGTAAGTGTCGATGGGTTACGTGCAACGAAACCTGCGACCCAGATTTTTGACGACTCATTATCGGCAGTATTTACCCCGGTGTTGCCGATATGTGGCGCAGTCATCACGACAACCTGCCTGTGGTAGGAGGGATCGGTGAGTGTCTCTTGATAGCCAGTCATACCTGTTTGAAAGACCGCTTCGCCAAAAGTTTTGCCCGTAGCTCCCCAGGATTTTCCCTCAAAGATTCTGCCATCATCTAAAACGAAGAAAGCCTTACTCACCGAGCATCACCGGACTCCACAAGTGCGCCGTTCATCAGTGTTGGTATGCCGTTAAAGAATGTATGCGTTATGACACCAGGCAGCTCGTAGCCATGGAAAGGGGTATTGCGACTCTTGGATGCCACTAAATCCCGATCGACGGTCCAAGATGCGCCAGGGTCGATAATCATTAGATTGGCCCGTGCACCGATCTCTAAGTTTCGGCCCTGCTCGCCATAACCTGCAATCCTTGCAGGCGCCGTAGATAAACGATCTGCAACCTGCGCCCAGTCCATGAGCCCAGAATCAACCATGGTTTTTTGAACGATTGAGAGAGCGGTTTCAAGACCCAGCATTCCAAATGAGGCTTCGCTCCATTCGCACTCTTTCGACTCAGTGCTGTGTGGGGCGTGATCGGTTGCAACGATATCGATAGTGCCATCGGCTAGAGCTTCGCGAAGAGCCATAACATCTTTCTCGGTACGAAGTGGTGGATTAACTTTAAACACCGGATCATATGAACGGGCTAACTCATCTGTTAATAAAAGATGATGAGGGGTGACTTCGGCGCTGACATTGATTCCGCGCGCCTTGGCCCATCGGATTATCTCTACTCCCCCAGCAGTAGTAACGTGGCAGATATGTAGACGAGATTTAACGTGATCTACTAGTAATACATCGCGGGCAATAATGGCCTCCTCTGCAATGGCTGGCCAGCCCTTAAGACCTAATATCGCAGATACATTACCCTCGTTCATCTGAGATCCAACTGTTAACCGTGGCTCTTGAGCATGTTGTGCTATCACTCCATCAAACTTCTTAATGTATTCAAGGGCGCGACGCATAACTAAGGGATCAAATACGCAGTTACCATCATCGCTAAATACACGAACACGGGCTATTGAATCGGCCATCGCTCCGATTTCAGAGAGAGCGTTACCCTCGAGTCCCTTTGTTACCGCTCCAATTGGAAAGACATCCAGCAGAGCCGCCTCTTGACCCAATCGATAGACCTGCTCGACAACACCGGCGTTGTCGGCAACAGGGGATGTATTTGCCATCGCAGAAAGTGCAGTGAAGCCACCTCTAGCCCCAGAGCGGGATCCAGAGAGAACTGTCTCTGCATCCTCACGACCTGGCTCGCGCAGATGAGTGTGGAGATCCACTAAACCTGGAAGTAGCACCGAGCCTTTTACATCGATCACCATTGCATCGGCCTCAATGATATTGGCAGCTCGGCTCTGAATTAAACCGTCAACTATCAGTACATCACTTATTGAGCCATCTGGGAGTAATCCGTTTTTGAGTAGATAGCGCTTGGTCGCCATTATTTGCTACCTGCTTCCAAAGGTTGACCTGCTAATAAGACATACAAGATGGCCATTCGCACGCTAACGCCATTTGCGACCTGTTCAACGATCACAGAGCGCGCACTGTCGGCGACCTCTGCTGCAATCTCCAAACCACGGTTCATTGGACCAGGGTGCATCACGATTGAATCAGGAGACATCAATTTGAGGCGATCTGCATTGAGACCAAAGTAGCGAGAGTATTCACGTGCGTTGGGAAAGAAGAGATCACTCATCCGCTCTTGCTGCACCCGTAACATCATCACTACATCGACCGTGCCTATGACGGCATCCAAATCGTAAGAGATCTTTACTGGCCAACTTTCAACACCAACAGGCAAAAGTGTCGGGGGTGCCACCAATGTAACGCTGGCACCCAAGAGTGTTAAGAGTAAGACATTTGATCTGGCAACACGTGAGTGCAAAACATCGCCGACAATTGCAACTCGAATTCCAACTAAATCTGGTGCACCTTTACCCAGGTGCTTTCTCATTGTAAAAGCATCGAGCAAAGCCTGGCTGGGATGCTCATGAGTGCCATCGCCTGCATTGATAACACTGCCAAGCATCCATTCCGAGTCGGCTAAACGTTGAGGTGCACCCGATGCACTGTGCCGAATAACAACTGCATCGGCGCCCATAGCCTGCAAAGTAAGTGCGGTGTCTTTAAGGGATTCGCCTTTGCTCAGACTCGAACCCTTTGCAGAGAAGTTAATAACATCGGCCGATAGGCGCTTAGCTGCAGCTTCAAATGATATGCGTGTACGAGTTGAGTCCTCAGCAAAAAGGTTGACGATAGTGCGACCACGTAAAGTCGGTAGTTTCTTAACTGCTCCATCGCTAACGCGCGCCAGCTCGGTGGCAGTATCTAGAATCGAAATCGCCTGCGCCTTTGAGAGATCTGATATCGAGAGTAGGTGACGCATTAGTTAGCCTCAATCAAAACTTCATCCACGCCATCGATCTCAGTTAACTGCACCTTCACAGACTGTGCGATCGAGGTGGGGAGATTTTTTCCAACGAAATCAGCTCTAATCGGAAGTTCGCGATGGCCTCTATCAACCAGAACAGCTAGCTGCACCGTGTGTGGGCGACCAATCTCACCTAAGGCATCAAGGGCGGCGCGAATTGTGCGTCCAGAGAATAGAACATCATCGATCAAAACTACTTCGCGCCCTTCAATCCCAGTGCTCGGAATCGATGTCGGCATAATCGGCCGGGGTGGACGCATGCGCAGATCATCACGGTGCATAGTGATATCGAGCATTCCAACCGATATCTCGTGCTCTGCGATCTGACTCATGGTCGCTGCGATTCGCATAGCGAGGTGGGCCCCACGAGTTGGAATGCCGAGCAGCGTAATCTGATGGGTGGAAGGGTTAGCTTCGAGAATTTCATGGGATATACGTATAAGCGCACGTGAGATATCGGGTGCGGACAGGGCAACGCTCATCTAAATCTCCTTCCCCATCTCTCAGGATGGGTCGTTAAAGGATGCGAGGGCGATTATAGCACCGAAAGTTTCAAGGCTGTGGATAAGAGGCTGGGGCTATCGGTGGCGCAATTTAACCTAGCGCGTATGACAACACACGATGAAATCTGTGCGCGTATACGTGCACTACGAATCTCCAAAGGCCTCTCCCTCAGCGATGTAGAGATACAGAGCCAGCACAGAATCCGCGCGGTAGTTCTTGGCTCATACGAACGAGGCGATCGCTCCCTCTCGGTTAAGCGAGCGATTACCATCGCCGATTTCTACGGGGTACCGCTCTCCTATCTCTTAGAGCCACCGAACTCATCCTACGAGCAGCCGCTTAGAGCGATAATCGATCTACGCCGTATACGGATCATGATGGCCGATCCAGCGCAGCGCTCGCTCAATGACGCTGGACTCCATACTATTCTCAGATTTATCGCTGCAGTCGTTGAACGACGAAATGATTGGAACGGTGAAGTGCTCTCTATCCGCGCCGATGATCTCACCGCCTTGGCGATGTCTATCGGAAAAAACTCTGAAGAGATTAAAGAGATGCTGCAAGAGAATCGATTATTGCTAGGACCTAAATAGCCAGGCTCTCTTTAATCGATGAGATACGGCCCAACACTCCGTGAATAAATCCAGCAGATTCATCGGTGGAGAGCTCTTTAGCTAATGTCAGCGCCTCATCGATTGCAACACCATCTGGAGTAGTTGGGGACCATAAGATCTCATAGATTCCAATCCGTAGAATATTTCTATCAACTGCAGGTAAGCGATCCATATCCCAGCCCTGGGCGTATGTTGTGATTAATTCATCGATCTTTCGAAAGTTATCGCCAACGCCATTGACAAGTTCGCGTGTGTATTCGCGGATAGGTCTGGCATCAGGGCCCTCTTCAACTATATCTCGTAGGTTCAACGTCTCTACAGCGTTAGTGCCACGGATATCTGCCTCGTAGAGTAAATCTAACGCGGCTTTACGTGCCTTGCTGCGGGCAGACACTAGTTAGCGCGGCCCTGGTATGAGCCATCGCGAGTATCAACCATGACAATCTCATCCTGCTTAATAAACAATGGAACTTGAATCTCGATACCGGTTTCAACTGTCGCAGGCTTTGTTCCACCCGATGAACGATCTCCCTGAATACCAGGCTCAGTGTAGGTAATTTTCAAAGGCACAGCGGCCGCAAGTTCGATATACAAAGGATTACCATCATGGACTGCCACAACTGCATCTGTGTTTTCAAGCATGTAGTTAGCCATCTCACCAACAGTTGCCATAGAGATTGTCATCTGGTCAAAGGTCTTTGCATCCATAAACACAAAGTCTTCACCCTCTTTATAGAGGAACTGCATATCGCGCTTTTCTAAAATCTCAATATCAATTTTGACCCCAGAGTTAAATGTGCGATCAATAACCTTGCCCGTTAGAACCGACTTGAGCTTTGTTCTAACGAATGCCGGACCCTTACCTGGTTTAACGTGCTGGAACTCAATCACGTTCCAGAGTTGACCTTCGATATCTAGGGTGATTCCATTTTTCATATCTGCTGTTGTTGCCACGGAAAAGCTCCACTCGTTTAAATTAGTTCGGCTATCCGTTGTGATAGCAAGACGATAAGGATACCTGCTCGCCGCTAGTGCTCTGTTCGCCTAGCCAACCAGGTTTTTAAGCGCGATTATCGCCAGTACATATGAGTTCGGACCAAAACCAGCGATAGTCCCGTTAGCAACACCAGAGATTACAGATGTATGTCGAAACTCTTCGCGTGCGATTGGATTAGATAGGTGCACCTCAATCAGCGGTGATGTCACCAGCTCAGCGGCATCTCGTATGGCATATGAGTAATGCGTAAAGGCTGCTGGATTAATAATCACGGGATATTTTTTATCGGCCGCCTCATGAAGCCAACCAATTATGGTCGCCTCGTCATCGCTCTGGCGGATGTCGGCCTCGAAACCATGGCTCTTGGCCGAAATCTCAATCAGATTCTTTAACTCGCCATAGTTGAGATTGCCGTACAGTGAAGAGTCGCGGATATCTAAACGTGCCAAGTTAGGGCCATTGATTACCAGAATCTTCATGAACTTATTCTCTCATATGCACTCGTGAGATCACTCTCCATTGCATCCTCTATACGTAGCGTGGTACCAATGGCAGATAGAGCGACGAAGCGAAGTGATTTACCCCGTGATTTCTTATCTAAGGAGAGCAATGGAAGTAACTGCGACCATGCCGCGCGGGGATATGTCACTGGTAGATCTAGCGAACTCAAAATGTGACGGTGTAGGGCTACGACTTCCTCTGAAAGATGGCCCTTTATCTGGGATAACTCGGCCGCAAATACCAATCCCACTGAGATCGCCTCACCATGGCGCATGGTGTACTTGCTGTGAATTTCAACTGCGTGACCAAGGGTGTGGCCATAATTTAAAACTTCTCGAACAAAGCTCTCTTTAAAGTCGACACTAACAATGTTGGCTTTAACTTGCACCGCTGCCTCAATCAGTGCAATCGTTGTTGGCATATCTGCTCGTAACTGCGAGAGTGATTTTCCGCTCAGGAGATTGATAATCTCGGCATCTGCAATAAATCCACATTTAATAACCTCTGCCATACCGGCGGCAAAATCTCTATCTGAGAGTGTTGCCAGCCATGAGAGATCGATGAGAACGCACACTGGAGAGTGAAAAGCGCCGATTAAGTTCTTTCCGTAGTCGCTGTTGATGCCGGTTTTGCCTCCAACAGCTGCATCAACCATGCCCGCAACACTGGTAGGAACAGCGACCCAGTCGATACCGCGCAGCCACGAAGCCGCTGCATAACCTGCGACATCGGTGATGGCACCTCCCCCAATACCAACGATCAAATCAGAGCGGGTAAAACCCGCCGCCCCTAACCAGTTCCATATGGCTGTGATCGTTGTGAAGCTCTTTGCAGCCTCGCCGTCGGGCAGAGAAAAATAGAAGATCTCAGCATCGATATCGGCTTCAAGGCGTACAGCATCGGTCATGAATTGGCTATGAATAACTGCAACTCGTGTTCGATTGGCAGCATGTTCAATTACCTGCGATTTCCAATCACAATCAATGAGTATGTCGTATGAGCGTTCGGCCTTTACATTAATGCCTCTCATGCAAAGCCCCCTCCTCAATCGCAGCGACAATCTCATGTAGTTTCATTGAATCAACTTTAATCGTTGTTGTAGCTAAATCTTCGTAGATGGGACGGCGTAGATCGTAGAGCGACTGCCACTGTGCCCGAGGATTGCCCAATAACAATGGTCTGTCGCGATTAAAGCCCACTCGTGGAGCGGCCACTGACAATGAAACATCGAGGAAAATAATCGGAGCATCACTGGCCTTGAGCAGTGCTTGAGCACGCTCCGAAATGGGAGCACCTCCTCCGAGGGCGAGAACAACGCTCTCATCGAGCAGACATGAGGTTAACGCTTCAAACTCTAAATCTCTAAAAAACTCTTCGCCTTGATCTACGAAGATATCTGAAATTCTCTTACCGAACTTCTTTTCAACAACTTTATCTGTATCTAAGAAGCCAGTATGTAGAGATTTCGCCAAGGCTTTCCCAACCGTACTTTTCCCACTTCCGGGAGGACCGATTATTACTGCCTGTGGCATACAAAGGACCTACTTAAAGTTTAAGTTGTTCATGTAGCTCTGGAAATTTCTGCGCGTCTCACCAACGCTATCTCCACCAAACTTCTCGAGCACCGCCTCGGCTAACACGAGTGCGACCATAGCCTCTGCGACAACTCCTGCCGCCGGTACTGCGCATACATCGGAGCGCTGATTGATCGCCTTGGCAGGTAAACCAGTTGCAACATCGATTGTGTCTAACGCCTTTGGAACTGTAGATATTGGCTTCATCGCAGCACGCACACGCAAGATCTCACCATTGGACATACCGCCCTCGGTTCCACCTGCACGATCGGTACGACGCACAATCTTTCCATCGCTGGATTTTTCAATCTCATCGTGGGCCACAGTTCCGCGACGAGTAGCGGTTTCAAAACCATCTCCGATCTCAACGCCCTTTATCGCTTGGATGCCCATAACTGCCCCAGCCAAACGCGAATCTAATCGTCGATCCCAATGAACGTGTGAGCCAAGTCCGGGTGGCATATTAAAGGCCAGCACTTCGATAACTCCACCTAATGTATCTGCCTCTGAATGCGCACTCTCTATCTCAGCAATCATGAGCGCACTCGTTGAAGCATCAGCGCAACGAACAGGATCATCATCGATACGTTTCATATCACTTGATGCAGGTAAAGGCGTATCTGTTGGTACTCGCACAGAACCTATAGATAAGACATGGCTTAAAATGCTAATCCCAACACTTTGCTCTAGAAATGCTCTGGCTACCGCACCGAGTGCAACACGAGAGGCTGTTTCGCGGGCACTTGCACGCTCTAGAATGGGACGTGCATCATCGAGATCGAATTTTTGCATTCCAACTAAATCGGCGTGACCCGGACGCGGGCGCGTAAGCGGTGCGTTACGGGCTAATTTTTCAATCTCTTCTGCCGGCACTGGGTCTGGTGACATAATCTTTTCCCATTTAGGCCACTCTGAATTATTAATCTGAATTGCAATTGGTCCACCCTGTGTTAGACCTAAACGCACTCCCCCGAGAATTGTGACTTTGTCGGCCTCAAAACTCTGACGGGCACCGCGACCTACACCTAAACGTCTGCGTGCTAAGTGGTAGTCGATATCTGCCGTAGTGATTTCAACCGATGCCGGAATCCCTTCAACGATTGCACTCAGGGCTTGGCCGTGAGACTCACCAGCTGTTAACCAACGCATCTGCGTATTGTTGCAGAGATGCCCCGCCACTCGCTGCCAAATAGAGCGCGCTTCCAAAAAAGATTGCAAAAGCCAGCGGAATACTACGGGGAATTACGCTTTTAAGGCCCCATGTCAGAATAATCTGGAGAACGGCCCCCAGATAGATAAAGGTAATGAGAAAAACTAATGAATCAATAGTGGGCAGATTAATCGCCAGAGAAATGACGATAAATAACTTCGCATCACCAATCCCCATTCGCAATACTAAAACGCCAAGAATCGATGCTGCAATCGCTATCGATAGTACTTCCAGCGATGCGATCCCAGAGATTATTCGTAAGGCCCCGACCCAGTACATGATAAAGATCAGGTAGATATTTGGAATCTTGCGGTAGCGCCAATCGGCACACATGATAGGTAGGGCAAAGAGGGCTAGTGCGAACATGGGATGAGATTATTAAGAGATGCAGATATCTCTACACGCTATGTGGATGAGCCCAATGCAATGAGAGCATGCCTGCGCATAAGAGCTGCCATAGGAGCGCGATCAATTCTTATTCCTGAAAAAAGTGAGACCTGGTCAATCCCTTGATGGATGAGTAGATCAAGGCCATCGATTATCTGAGCTCCTCGTTGGCTCCACGTTTCCAGAGCTAGAGTTGGCCAAGGCTTATAGAGAACATCAAAGAAAATCCCCGTTGGATGGGATGGAAAACTCGCAGTGAGGCCATCGCTGGCCCCTTCAGGTGTCGTGGAAATAATGAGATCAACGCTTTCAAAGATATTGGCATCATCCCAGGCTATAAAATCCAAATCTGAAATCTCTACCACTTTCGATAGTGCTTCAATGCGCGAGATTGATCTATTCATTACAGTTATTCGGGTTGCTATTCCATCGCAGGCCGCCGCAGCAGCACGTGCAGTTGCTCCGCCACCGATGATGAGAACATCCCCACATGAATCTATTCCGTGTGCTGCAAGTGCATGTGTAAAACCTGAGACATCGGTTGTACTCGCACTCCACTCTCCTTGACGTTGAATAAGAGTATTAGCGCTGCGAACTCTGCGTGCAAGGTCGGAGACATCCTTAGTGAAATCCAGTACCTCCTCTTTGAGCGGCATGGTCAGAGAAAAACCGGTCCAGCTATCATCACAACTGGATAGAAATCGCCCGAGTTCTCCACTCTTAATCTCTACCCGTGTGTAATCGCCCTCTATACCAAGCTCGGCGTAGGCGATCGTATGAAGTAGTGGACTCAAGGAGTGCGCAATCGGTGAGCCCAAGACTGCCGCCTTAATCATTTGAATGCACCAGCCCTTCGATTCTTCGCGTATAGAGCTTTCCATGTATTGAATTCATCGAGCGACTTTGTGAATCGCGTATCACCAGGTGCAACTGTAATGAAATACAGCCAGTCTCCGACGGCGGGTTTTAATGCCGCGCTCATAGCATCTGCACCTGGGCTA
>CAXNDE010000018.1:0-16014 GCA_964201135.1 Candidatus Planktophila sp. | reverse complement strand
CCAACACCATTACCTGCTTCAGGGGCAAAGACAGGGACACCAATACTCTGACCCACAACTTGCAACTGAGTAACGGCATTAGGGCGTTGTAAATCTGAGGCGACTAAGAGCGGAGTATTGCCTTGGTCGACGTAAAACTTTGCAAGCTTTCCAGCCAATGTCGTCTTACCAGCACCCTGCAGACCTGCCAGCATAATTACAGTCGGTGGATTTTTTGCAAAACGTACCCTGCGTGCTGATCCACCAAGAATTTCAATGAGTGATGCATTTACTATCTCAAAGATAGCATTGGCCTGGTTAGTGCCAGATTGCATAGTTGCAAGAGCAGTCGTTGACTTTTCTGCTATCTGCGCCACAAAAGATTCAACAACTTCAAGAGCGACATCGGATTCAAGTAGCGCCTGGCGAATTTCGGCGCATGTGGCATCGATATCGTTCTTGGAAATCTTCCCACGAGAGCGCAGCGAGGAGAATGTGCTGCTAAAGCGCGATGTTAGTGAGTCAAACATGATGGGCTAAGCCTACTTCAGACCAAGACGCAGTTGTGCCGTGACCTCCTCTGCCCGCGCATCACTTAATGGTCCACCATTTAATTCGGTGACATACAAGGTATCGATAGCTTCAGCGCCAAGGGTCGTCACGATCGCTGATCGGATATCGACCTTTGCATGTGTAATAGTTGAACCAATTCTAAAAAGTAATCCTGGGCGGTCATGGCTTCGTACTTCAATCACAGTGGCATCAGTTGCTGCGTCGTTAAAGAAAACTACTTCAGGTGCCGGAACAGGAATAGTTGGAATCGATGCGTATGCCTTTGCTCGAGCTAATAACCTCTCCTCAACTTGACTTGAGTCCTCTAGTGCTCGAGCGATCTCATCGCGAAGTCCGAGTTGTGTGATTTCAGGTGCATAGGGCTCTGGTGAGACGATCCAATTCATAACGGCCGATCTCCCATGGGTTTTAGTACGCGCTGATTTAACATCCAAGCGTGATGTATTGAGTACGCCTGCTACCAGAGAGAGTAATCCTGGCTTATCGGGTGCAACGATTTCAATTGAATATCCACTGGAATGTCTTTCAAGTACAAGAGTTAAAACATTTCTCTGCGCTTGAGCTAATTGCTCATCACTAAGTGATGGTTGCTCGGCGATCATCGATCCCGACATGGTGGCGCGCACACGATGTACTAAATCATTGACCAGCGATGCCTTCCAATCACTCCATCCAGCACTGCCAGTTGCCTCACCGTCTGCAATGCTCAGAGCGTGCAAAAGTTCGAGCGTATTTAAATCGGGAATAACATCGATGATCGAAGAAATAGTTGCAGGATCATCTAAATCGCGCCGGGTAGCTGTTGCAGATAATAAGAGGTGGTATTTAACAAGAATCTGCAGAGTTGCAACATCGGCCGGAGAAAAACCAACGCGCTGGGCAAGTGGCTTAATTAATCGCTCACCACGCTCAGAGTGGTCCTCTTCACTACCTTTTCCAATGTCATGAAAGAGTGCGGCAAAGAGAAGCAAGTCCGGGCGATGTACTGTGCGCGTTAACTTGGCAGCCTTTACTGCCGTTTCAACCATGTGACGATCAACGGTGTGACGATGCAAGGCGTTGCGCTGTGCTAAAGAGCGAAGCGGACGCCATTCAGGGATCCACCAGAAGATAATCTCCTCTTGATCTAGCGTCTCAAAGATCCTAACCATAGATTCGCCCGCTCCGATTAAGGCGATAAGGTTTTCGCGCGCCTCGCGTGGCCATGGCGTTGGTAGCGCACCTGTGCCATTAATGAGCGATGCTGTAATGAGTGCGCAGCTCTCAAGTGAGATCGGTAAACCTAACTGGGCAGCCTTTGCCGCAGCACGTAAACCGATTAAAGGATCTGCCTTAAAAGAGACAAGTGGGTCGATCACAACCTCGTTACTAATCACGATAATACTTTGAGCTACTGAGACAGTGCGGGGTTTTCGCAGGAAACGTCCTAAGCCATCGCGGCCTTTGTGCGTGAGCAGATGCCAGGTGTAGTCAAGAAGATAATCCACTAGCCGTGCCGCTTGTGCGATTTCACTCATCATCGCATCGGCATCTGCATAGCCAAGGGCTGCTGCAACTTTATCCTGCTCTTGAAAGAGTAAACGATCTTTATTGCGCCCTGTTACAAGGTGCAGGGCTTCACGCACATTATTGAGTGTGGATTCGGCCCCACTAATTCGCTCTAATGGAACTGGTACCGCTCCCGATAATGCAATAGCGCGCAGTGCCGTAATATCACGTAATCCGCCCCGTGCCTCTTTAATATCTGGCTCAAGCAGATAAGCCAGCTCGCCTGCGCGTTCATGGCGGGTGATCATGGATTCCCGTAACTCAGGTAGGCGCGCCAGTGAATTTCTGTACCAACTTTCTATACTATCTCTTTGTACCCCTGCAACTAAATCGGCATCACCAGCAACCAGACGGATATCTAGTAATCCAAGTGCGACCTTTAAATCACTAGCCGATGCCTTAGCTGTTTCACTGCGTGTGCGGACTGAATAATCGAGTGTGTTGGAATCCCATAGCGGATAGAGAAAAGCACTGACAAAGGCATTTAGTTTTTTTATATTAAAATTTCCCGAAAGAAGGATAAGAATATCTAGATCCGAACCAGGTGATAGTTCGCCTCGTCCATACCCACCGACAGCTGCAAGGGCTATATCTTTATCGCCCTTTATTCCAAGGTGTTCTTCGGCTGCGCTATAAAACAGTGAGCGAAGAGAGCGATCACTCTTGTTCGATCGCTCTCTTCTCTCACGCGTACCCATAGAACTATTCTAGATTGCTT
The DNA here is from genome assembly GCA_964201135.1 of Candidatus Planktophila sp. Classification (GTDB taxonomy): domain Bacteria; phylum Actinomycetota; class Actinomycetes; order Nanopelagicales; family Nanopelagicaceae; genus Planktophila. The sequence goes on along the minus strand of CAXNDE010000018.1, from coordinate 13,196 downwards.
CAGGTCCGCGCTCTCCTGTTCGTACACGAACTACTTGATCTACCGGAGTAGTCCAGACCTTTCCATCGCCAATTGAGCCAGTTGAGGCAGCCTTAACGATTACTTCGACAACGCTATCTGCATCTGCATCTTCGACTAACACTTCAAGGCGCACCTTTGGTACTAGATCGACTGTGTATTCGGCGCCGCGATAGACCTCGGTATGCCCCTTTTGACGACCAAAGCCACTGGCCTCTGAAACCGTCATTCCAGCTACACCATGGGCCTGCAGAGCATTCTTTACATCCTCTAACTTAAATGGTTTCAAGATTGCAGTTATAAGTTTCATTAGAAGGAACCTCCTCGTGATGAGTTAGATAGTTCATAGGCGGTTTCAGCGTGCTGGTTCAGATCGATGCCTTCGACTTCTTCATCGGCCTTAATACGGAAGCCAATCGTCTTTTCGATTACAAATCCAAGAATCAAGGTAACAACAAATGAGTACACGGCGACCATTCCAACTCCTAGAGCCTGCTTACCTAGCAAGAGTGTTCCGCCGCCATAGAAGAGGCCATCAATGCCTACGCTATTGACAACACTTGTTCCAAATAATCCGATAGCTAGTGAGCCCCAGATTCCACCGACTAAGTGCACTCCTACTACATCGAGTGAATCATCAAAGCCCAGTTTATATTTTAATCCGACTGCTAATGCACAGAAGATTCCAGCAAAGAGTCCGATAACAACAGCAGCCCATGGAGCAACAAAGGCACATGCTGGTGTGATTGCAACAAGACCCGAAACCGCACCAGAGGCTGCGCCGAGTGAGGTTGCATGGCCGTTACGAATCTTTTCAACCAAAATCCAGCCGATGAGTGCGCCGGCAGTTGCAACCTGCGTATTCATGAATGCAAGTCCTGCTATGCCATTTGCAGCAAGGGCAGAGCCGGCGTTGAAGCCAAACCAACCAAACCACAAAAGTCCAGAGCCGAGAAGAACTAGAGGCAGTGAGTGAGGTCGCATCGACTCTTTGCGCCAACCCACACGCTTACCCAAGATGATTGCAAGAGCTAAGCCTGCAGCACCTGCATTGACATGTACGGCAGTTCCACCGGCAAAATCTTCAAGACCTTTGCCTGCAAGGAAGCCAGTACCTGTAACGGTATCGCCAACTTTATTTCCAAAGGCGAATACCCAGTGTGCAACTGGGAAGTAAACAATCGTTGTCCAGATCGTGACAAATACTGCCCATGAAACAAACTTGGTTCGATCGGCGATTGCACCAGAGATTAGCGCTGGAGTAATAATTGCAAACATTAATTGGAAGGCTGCAAAGACTAAGACTGGAATCGGATAGATGCCACCATTATTAGTGAACTCATTAACCATTCCACCAAGGCCTGAGAAGGAGATATTTCCATACCAGGGTGAGTTTGCCTTGTATCCAAATGCTAATTCAAAACCATAGATAACCCATAAAATGCTGACGATGCCTATTGTAATAAATGACATCATCATCATATTAAGTACGCTCTTAGTACGAACCATTCCACCATAAAAAAATGCTAATCCAGGAGTCATAAGTAGTACGAGAGCTGTGCTTGCTAACATCCAGGCAGTATCGCCAGAGTTCAAAACTGTTTCGATCATAAGGGCCATCTTTCAAGTGATAACGATCAAGAGTTCTCGCCTTTGAGATGGGATAAAGATGGCCTTGGGGCGTTACGGGCGATGCTCATAGGCATTTCAGGCGCGTTGCAAAGAACGGCGTTATGTTAAATCTACGTTACGCCAACAGCCCCAGGATGTAGGCATCTGGATCAAATGGCGCTAAGTCGCCCTCAGACTCCCCTATGCCGATCCATTTAATAGGAATATCTAGCTCACTCTCAATTGCCAGAGCAATCCCCCCACGGGCACTTCCATCTAACTTGGTGAGAATGATTCCGGTGACATTGACGCTCTCTGAAAAGATTTTCGCTTGAGCCATTCCATTGTGACCCGTCGTTGCATCGATCGTTAAGAGAACTTCGTTGACCGGGGATATTTTTTCAACGACGCGCTTTACCTTCTCTAGCTCAGACATGAGATCGACCTTATTGTGCAAACGTCCGGCGGTATCTATCACTAAATAATCGGCCTTCTTGTCGTTGGCTCGTTTGGCGGCATCAAATGCGACCGATGCCGGATCCCCTTGCGCCTTACCAGAGATCACTTCCACACCTAAGCGCTCACCCCACGTCTGTAGTTGTTCGACTGCAGCTGCACGGAAAGTGTCACCTGCGGCGACGACTACTGAGGATCCAGATTTTTTAATGTGGCTCGCTAACTTTGCAACCGAAGTTGTCTTGCCAGTGCCATTAACACCAACAATCATGACCACCGTTGTACCATCAGGATTAGTCAGAGGTAGCCTGGATTTATCGCACAGGTGAGATGTCAGTGTTTGTATGAGCGCCTCTTGTGCGTTTTCACTTTTAACTTTTCGTGCAGCCTCCAGAAGTTCGCGTGTAAGAGTTGGACCGATATCTGATGCTAAAAGCTCGCCCTCTAAATCCTGCCAATCAGCTGGTGCGAAAGAGTTTTCGCCCTTGATTTTGGCGATGAACGTACTAAAAAGACCCATACGTAAAGCCTCTAACTTGCGTCGGATTCACGCAGACGTTGTGAGATAACCTCGCTCACACCATCTCCGCGCATAGTGACACCATAGAGCGCATCGGCGATCTCCATCGTGCGCTTTTGGTGCGTGATAATAATGAGCTGGGAGTTTGCACGCAGCTCGTCAAACACGCCAAGTAAACGTCCAAGGTTGACATCATCGAGGGCTGCTTCAACCTCATCCAGGACATAGAAGGGACTTGGTCGTGCTTTAAAGATGGCGATGAGCATGGCAACGGCAGTCAATGACTTTTCTCCACCAGATAAAAGTGAGAGGCGTTTAATTCGCTTTCCAGGTGGTCGTGCCTCGACATCGACTCCACTTGTTAAAGGATTATCGGGATCGACCAAGATTAATCGACCATCTCCGCCAGGGAACAATCGTGCAAAGATCTCTTCAAAGTGACGGGCCGTATCTTCAAAGGCCTCCATAAAGATTGTTTGAACTCGATCATTAACCTCTTTGATAATATCTAGAAGATCTTTCTTAGTTTTCTTTAAATCCTCTAACTGATCGGCCAAGAACTTCAGACGCTCCTCAAGAGATGAGAACTCTTCAAGGGCTAATGGATTGATCTTGCCAAGTAGGTTAAGTGATCGCTCAGCAGATGCCAAGCGTTTTTCCTGCTGATCTCGGCGATATGGGATTAGCTCCGTTGTAACGATCTCTCCAGCCTCATTTTCAAAGAAGGTTGGTACATCATTGTCAGGTCCATATTCAGCCACAAGTGTGTGGGTATCGATTGAAAACTCTTCAGCGCTCTTATTTTCAAGGGATTCAATACGCATACGTTGTTCGGCGCGCGCGATTTCGTCGCGATGCACACTCGATGTTAGCGCTTCGAGCTCAGTTGCTAATTCGCGTCCACGTGTTCGAACGGAGAGAGTCTCTCCTTCACGACGAACCCGGGACTCCTCTAATCGTGCGCGTTCAATCGCTGCTTTGGAGATCGATCGTTCGATATGAATAAGGGCCTCGTATGCAGCCTCTGCAATCGCCTGTGAAATGAGCGCTGCGCGGGCGCGGGCACCTCGACGAGTAACTGCGCGCTGCGATGCTTCGCGCTCATTGCGGGCCGATTCTTCAAGGGCTAAGGCGCGGGCCGCTACCGATGTCACGCGCTCTTCAATTGTGCGCACGGCAAGACGTGCTTCAACCTCTGTAGTGCGCGCAACTGACACTGCATTGCGTAGCTTTTCAGTAAATGTGTGATCAGGTTCAGCGACAGCGCCCTGTTGGTGGAGTTGATTCTGCGCAATGACGAGTTCGCCCTCGTCACGAGATTTGGCACTGGCGGCCTCGTTAATATGTGAATTAAGGCGCTCGACTTCGGCCATTGCAGATTTCATATTCTGGCCAGAGACGGCTAGCTGCTCGGTGAGCGCGCCGATACGTGCATCGGATTCATTGAGTTTAGATAAAGCTAGGTCGAAATCGCTTTGCCGGTTAGCGACCTCACCATTGTGCGTAGAAATCTCAAACTTTAAGCGATCGCATGTATGCGTAATCTCTACAAGCCTGCTTTCAAGGCCTGCCATGAGGGCGTTGATTTCGATAAGAGATGTAGAGGATTGAGAGCCACCGCGCGCACGGCCACGTGTAAGGGTATCGCCATCACGAGTAACGACTGTGAGCGATGGATGTGAGCGAAGTATCGCTTCGGCATCACGGGCCGAAGCGGCAACGACGATATTAGATAAAAGCGATGTAACAAGTGCACCGATTGATGCAGAGCGAACATGCGATGCAAGAGGTGTTAAGCCCGATGGAATTGACGAGTGCGATTGTGCGCCCTCTTCATAGACCAAGACATCTGCCTGACCTAAGTTCTCACTGCGCAGAGTTGTTAGAGCTGTAACTGCAGATGATAAGTCATGAACGACAAGGGCATCGGCGAGTGTGCCAAGGGCGGCCGCTGCAGCCGCCTCCCAACCAGAATCGATATCGATAAGGTTGGCGATCGAACCGAGGATACGAACACCGCGCGAATCATGCAGCAGTGCCGAGGCACCATCACGATTGCGCGTGGTCAGCTTCATCGCTTCGATTGTAGCTTCGATAGCGTTGCGTTCGCGATCGGCCAATCGCTCGGCCTCAACTGCCTCATGAAGCTTGGCCTTGGCAGACTCAAGTGATGAGTTCGTATGTTCAAACTGCGAATCCAAACCCTTTTCGCCCGTATCGGCACCTGCGATATCTAGCTCATACATTGAGTACTCGCGTTGGGCAGTATCTACACGGGTCTGCGCCTCATTGCGCGCACGTGTTAACCGCTCGATCTCCTCTGAGATCGCTTCTAGGCGGGCCTGTAGAGATTTAATGTGACCCTCTTGGCGGGCAGTACCTTCACGCGCATCGGCAATGGCGCGCATTGCGGCAGCGATTTTATCTTCATCAATTTTTAGCGCCTGTTCACTCTGTGTGAGTTCAGATGTTGCAGCTACAAGTGCCTGCTGTGATCTTGTAACACGTGCACGTAGTTCGCTCTCTTCGTGACGCAAACCCTGGGCATCTATTTCAATCGCATCTGGGTCGCGGCCAGATGTACGTGCCTCTTCCGCCTCTTCATTGAGAAAACGTGAGCGCTCTTGGGCTAATGATTGAGTACCGCGGAATTTTTCGCGCAGCGAATTTAATTGGTAGTACGTCTCTTGCGCGGCAACAAGTTGCGGTCCCTCAATAGCAGATTGGAGATCGAGTGCCTCTTCGCGAGTACGGGTTAATTCAACTTCACTCTCAACTGCGCTACGTCGCTGGCGCAGTGCAGTCTCATCGGCAACCTCTGCATCGAGAGTCTTTGAAAGAGAGATGAAATCATCGGCGAGCAGACGCAGTTTTGCATCTCGCAGATCGGCTTGAATCGTCGCCGCTTTCTTTGCAACCTCGGCCTGTTTACCTAGTGGGCGAAGTTGGCGGCGAAGTTCAACGGTTAAGTCTTGAACGCGTGCAAGATTTATCTGCATCGAATCTAATTTGCGAAGAGCTTTCTCTTTACGTTTGCGGTGCTTGAGAACTCCTGCCGCTTCCTCAATAAATCCACGACGATCTTCAGGCGTTGCCATTAAAATTGCATCAAGTTGGCCCTGGCCAACGATCACGTGCATCTCGCGACCGATTCCAGAGTCGCTCAAGAGCTCTTGAATATCTAGCAGGCGTGTTGCCTCACCATTAATCTGATACTCGCTGTGTCCGTTTCGGAAAAGTATGCGGGAGATTGTTACCTCGCTGTATTCGATTGCTAGTGCGCCATCAGTGTTATCAATGGTGAGAGAGACTTCAGCGCGGCCAAGGGGTGCTCGCCCACTAGTGCCGGCGAAGATGACATCCTCCATCTTGCCACCGCGCAGAGATTTCGCGCCCTGTTCACCCATTACCCACGTCAGCGCATCAACAACGTTACTTTTACCCGAACCATTTGGGCCGACCACGCAGGTAATCCCGGCTTCAAACCGCAAAGTGGTAGCTGAAGCGAAGGACTTAAAGCCCTTGAGGGTGATGCTCTTCAAATACACGCGGCAAACCTATCGCGTCGATGCAGTGTTTTTAGCGGAATTAAGGCTGAGGAAGCTCGTTTTTTAAGGATTCGTAGGCGATTCGCGCGGCAATCTGTTCAGCTTCGCGCTTGCTTTTTCCAACGCCTTCACTGATTGCGACGCCTGCGACTATGGCAACTGCCGTGAAATTCTTATCGTGATCTGGACCCTCTTCGCTCACGACGTACTCAGGTACACCTTTATTAAGGGCGGCTACTAACTCTTGAAGTGCGGTCTTGCCATCTAAGCCGGCGCCACGCGCAACGGCTGCATCCATTGTCGATGCGATTAATCTGCAGACTATCTGCGTACAGATATCGAAACCGAATTGCAGATAAATAGCTCCGATTAACGCCTCTAGTGCATCGGCCAGAAGTGAGTTTTTATCACGTCCGCCAGTAACCTCTTCGCCCTTTCCTAAGCGAATGTAACTACCTAAATCTAATTCGCGCGCAATATCTGCCAGCGCGCGCATATTCACAACTCCAGAGCGAAGCGGGGACAGACGACTTTCATCGAAATCTGGATAGCGTTTGTACAGCTCTTCGGTAACGATTAAACCCAACACTGAGTCACCTAAAAACTCAAGGCGCTCATTCGTCTCTTTAATCTCTGACTCATATGCAAATGAGCGGTGAGTAAAAGCTAACTCGAGAAGAGAGGGTTCAATAACAACCCCCAACTGCTCATTGAGCAAGGAGCTCAGATCAGACCTCTAATACCTGGCGACGGTTATATGTACCGCAGGTTGGGCAGGCAGTGTGTTGCAGCTTTGGCTGCTGGCACTGTGGGCATGGTGCAAGAGAGGCAGCAGTTGTCTTCCACTGGCTTCGGCGCGAGCGCGTCTTTGAACGCGAGGTCTTCCGCTTTGGTACTGGCACTTTTCTAACCTCTTCTTCTTTACCGTACGCAACGATGGTTGCAGGGCGTTAGTATCCCTTAAAAACCCTAATTTTTGAAATCGGGCTCTTCGATAGTTAGACCGGCAAGGCCGGCCCAGCGAGCATCAATGAGTTCATGAGCGTGATTTTCGGGTAGTTCGGCCCATTTGCCCCCACAGTTTGGACATAGACCCGCACACTCATCACTGCATAATGGGTTACTCGGCAGCGATAAGACGATGGCATCACGGATGGGGCTCTCTAAATCCATCACGTTGCCATCCATCAATAGCTCATCCTCGATTTCTAAATCATCCTCGACTTTAGCGCCCTTCTTACGCTCGACCCTCTTCTCATAGAGGTAGAGCTCCTGAATCCTCTTCTCGATCACTAACTCAACTGGATCTAAGCAGCGCCCGCACTCGCCCTTTGCAACTGCGAAGATTTCAGCGCTGAGTAAGACGCCCTCTGTCACTGATTCAAGGCGTGCATCAACCTCAATTATTTCACCCGCTGGAACTGAGATGAGTTCAACCCCGACTTTTTCAGGTATTTCAATATCAAGCTCGTACTCCCTCATCTCACCTGCACGCCGAGGCAGTTCGTACGTGTTGAGTTTATAAACCTCTGGCAGCTTTGGCATTGAAATTAATTGGTATCAGAGAGTTGTGCAAGTGCATCTTTATCGCCAGCGCCAGCTAAGCGTTCGCGGCCACGCGCAACTGCATCCTGTGTCTTATTGAGAATAACTTCGAGGGTAGCAAGTCGACCATCGATGTACTCTTCCACCTCTGCTTTTTCTTGCATAGCCTGCTCACGAGCATCATCTAGAACCTTGCGCGCCTCATCACGGGCTAACTGCACAATGGAAGTCTGTTCGACCATGCGGGCAACATCTTCACGCGCCATTGAGATCATCTGTTCGGCACTTAACCTGCCCTCTTCAATGATCGCATCACGGGCTGAAATGACCTTCTGCGCCGATTCGAAATCAGGTGGCAGCGCAGCACGTGCCTCATCGAGAAGTTCGAGCATCTCTCCCCGGTGCACTACACAACTTGCAGAGAGTGGAACACCTCGTGCCTCTTCTACTAACGTTATAGCAGATGCTAATTTCTCAACTGAATCCATGGACTATTTCCCGCCTACTCGAAGTTTTATCGCGGAATTAACATTGGCAGGAATCATGCTTGATACATCTCCCCCATAGTGTGCAAGCTCTTTCACGATTGATGATGAGAGAAATGAATACGCTGGGGCCGTTGCCATAAGCATTGTCTCAACACCTGAGGTCTGTAGATTTAATTGGGCCATCTGTAGCTCATAATCAAAGTCGGTGACAGCTCGAAGGCCTTTTACAATCGTTGTTATCGAATTGCTCTTGCAGTAATCACCTAATAATCCGCTCCATGAATCCACGATGACATTTGGTAGATTAGCTACGGTTTCGCGGATCATCTCGATGCGTTCAGGGACGGTGAAAAGAGATGACTTGGTCCGATTCTCTAAGACCGCAACGACGACCTGATCAAAGTGGTTGCTGGCTCGCTCAATGATGTCAAGGTGCCCGAATGTGATGGGATCAAAGGATCCAGGACAGACCGCGCGCTTCATGGCTCAAACGCTAGCAAGAGATGGCGCAGTTATCCATTCTCAAGGCGCGCAATGGCCGTAGTAGATAGTGGCCGCCCCGTATCTCCTCTCACGTGCAGCGACCAAGCCTACTGGCCAGCTAAATGTCGATCCCTTTGCAGTGCGCTCAACTGCAATCAATGCATCGCTTTTAAGAAACTCACCACTATGAAGTTTGCCTACAAGCTCTTCTACTTCCCTATCGGTCCAATCAAATGGTGGATCGATATAGACGATGTGATATCTTTCTTTGGGAGCATCACTTAGAAAACGCTGGGCCGACATTGCATACAAGTGAAATGCACCCACAGGCTGACTCTTTTTAACAGATTCATAGTTATGTTCAATAGTTTTTTGCGCATCGGGATCACGCTCTATCACATGCACAACCGATGCTCCCCGAGATAGGGCTTCGAGCCCAATTGCACCAGAGCCCCCAAATAAATCTAAAACATTGAGCCCCAGGAAATCACCGAACTGCGATGTCAACGAGGAAAATAGCCCTTCGCGGGCACGATCAGATGTCGGCCTGGTTGCACCTGCAACTCTGCCCAATGTGCGGCCCTTTGCTACCCCGGCAATAATTCTCAAAGCTTTAACCCTTATCTAAATAATCAATGGCAGCATCTCGCGCCAACAGTGCAACCTCTGCGCTAAGGGCAGGGTAACTTGTTAAATCCGGCGATGCAGCAATTACACCCGCTGCATCGCTGCGTGCGCTTTCAATTAAAGCCTCATCACGCAAGACGCGCAGTAATCGAAGGTGTGACTGAGTACCTGATTGTTTTGCACCCAAAACATCTCCCTCTCGACGTTGTTCAAGATCGATTCGTGAGAGTTCAAAACCATCAAGGGTGCTAGCAACTGCATCGAGCCGCTCTCGTGCTGGCGTATCTCCAGGTGCGTTTGTAACTAAGAGACATAGCCCCGGCGAAGTTCCTCGTCCTACGCGACCGCGAAGCTGATGCAGTTGTGAGACGCCGAAACGTTCGGCATCCATGATCACCATCACCGTGGCATTAGCAACGTCAACACCAACTTCGATAACCGTAGTAGAGACAAGAACATCGATTTCACCATCTGCAAATGCACGCATAGTTGCATCTTTTACATCGCTGCTCTGGCGACCATGCAGATCGGCCACGCGTAGGCCTTTCAATACACCGCTTGCCAGCCTTGGTGCCAACTCAGTTACCGATGCAATATCGGGTGATTCGAGGCCAAAGAGAAAATCAATATCGGCGCTCTCATCACTGCCTGCCTCAATGCGTGGTGCAACGACGTATGCCTGATGACCTGCGGCAACCTCTTCGCGAATCCTCTCCCATGCCCGTTCGAGGAAGGCGGGTTTTTCAAGCACTGAAATCACGTGAGTCGTAATCGGTTGGCGACCAAGTGGGAGTTCGCGCAATGTCGATACATCGAGATCTCCAAATACTGTCATGGCAACGGTGCGAGGAATCGGTGTGGCCGTCATAACTAATAAGTGTGGTGGCTTCTGTGCCTTTACTTTAAGGGCATCACGCTGCTCGACACCAAATCTATGCTGCTCATCAACGACAATTAAACCTAAATCATCGAACTCAACTTTTTCACCCAGGAGTGCATGGGTTCCGATAATTATTCCAGCACCGCCGGTTGCAGCAAGTGATAATGCCTCTTTGCGTGCAGCTGCGTTTTGTGAGCCAGTAATAAGTGTTACCTGTGTCGCCTTATCCGAGCTATCCAAAGTGCCGGCAAGGGCGAGTGGGCCTAAGAGTTTTTCAAATGTACGTAGATGCTGAGCGGCTAGAACTTCAGTTGGTGCAAGAAGGGCTGCCTGTCCCCCGCTATCTACAACTGCCAACATCGCGCGAAGAGCCACAACTGTTTTTCCAGAACCGACTTCGCCTTGCAATAATCGATGCATGGGATGAGGCTGGGCTAAATCACTCTCGATCTCCTTAATAACCTCTAGCTGACCGCCAGTGAGTTGAAAAGGAAGCGTTGCATCAAATGCTTCTAGCAATCCTCCTTTTATAGTTTTGCGCGAAATTGTGTTGAGTTTCTTTAACTCATTGCGGCGCATCACTAACATAAGTTGTAATAAAAAAGCCTCGTCATATGTAAGACGCTCACGCGCTGCATCTGCGTGATCTAAATCAGCTGGAGCGTGAAGTTGCACAAGTGCCTGCTGCAACGATGGATAATTATGTGCACTGCAGATCTCATCGGGTAAATAGTCGATTACCTCATCTAGGGATGCGATCGCCATTTCAACGCACTGAGAGATCTTCCAGGATGGCATTTTCGCAGTCGCTGCATAAACCGGAAGATACTTGCCGGCAAAACTATCGACTGCACTATCTACATCGGCCCCATCTGGCACCATCTGATAATCGGGGTGGGCCAACTGTTTTTTACTATTAAAAATGCCAACTTTGCCGGCAAATAAACCTTGAGCGCCAACCTTTAACTCTTTTTCCCGCCAGGCCTGATTGAAAAAAGTGAGTGAGAGTTTCTCGCGGCCATCGGTGACGATGACCTCCAAAATACTGCCCTTGCGCCCACGTATTGGACGGTTGGACGAGCTATGTACCTCGGCCAAAATCGTAACTTCATCGCCCTCTTTTAATTCGGCGATATTTGAAAGTTCACCACGGACCATATAGCGGCGTGGGTAATGTCGCATCAGATCGCCGACCGACTTGATGCCAAATGCCTCTGTGAGGACCTTGGAAGTTCGGTCGCCTATGACATCGGAAACTCTGCTCTCAAGGTTTGCCACGTAGTGATTCTCTCCTGTTCGGGGGCTCTGGCAGCTCATGCCACGCGTGGATTGGCGTAAGGCTGGCTCCTCGCGATAGCCTTTCGCCCTGTCCGTTAAGGACTAAAAAATCACTACCGAAATCTATATAAGGAGTACCGTCGTGGCAGCAACATGCGATATCTGTGGCAAGGGTCCAAGCTTTGGCAACAACGTCTCTCACTCAGAGGTCAAGACCCGTCGTCGCTGGAATCCAAATATTCAGCGCGTACGTACTCTTATTGGTGGAACACCTAAGCGTCAAAACGTTTGCACCTCATGCCTTAAGGCTGGAAAAGTCACTCGTTAAATTAACTCTTAATTGAAATGGCGCCAGGTATCTGGCGCTTTTTTCATCTCTAAGCCAGTGACTCCAACACCTGCACCAACCTCTCCAACACAAAGCCCCGGTAAATTCCTTCCCGTTGCTAGAAAAACGTGATCTTCACCGCCTGCAAAAATCCACTGCCAAACATCAACGCCGCACTTTTCGGCTAACTCATTAAGTGCAACAAACTCGGGGTCGGTGGTAAATAAATCCTTATCAAAATTAAAAGAGGTTCCAGAGGCTTCGGCCATCTGTGCCGCTTGAGTAATGAGTCCGTCACTGACATCGCACATCGCAGATGCACCAGCGTTGGCCATTGCAACGGCTGCAGAGTAGTCAACGCTAGGTGCGCAGAACTGTTCAATGGCATAGGCCTCTAAATCATCGGCTCCATCCATATCTATCACCGAAAACCCTGCCGCAGACCATCCCGGTAAGGATGAGATATAAATTGAATCCCCTGGGCCTCCTCCACCGCGTGTGGTTACTTTTTCAACGCTACCTACTGCAGTAATTGAAATAACTTTTATCGCCCCCCGCGTTAAATCTCCCCCGACAACGCTCGCCCCACAACTTCTCGCCTCACGTTGGATACCATGGGCTAGATCTCTAATCCACTCCATAGTTTCGCCGCCAGTAAGTGTCACTGCTACTACCAAGTATTGCGGCACCGCCCCCATCGCATAAATATCGGCTAAATTTGCAGCCGTTATTTTTCGCCCAATATCAAAGGCCCCTGACCACTCGGTATTAAAGTGCGTGCCCTCTACGGCCGAATCGGTAGTAATAACCGATTGTGGCGACGTTGTAACGACGGCGGCATCATCGCCGATACCGATCAGAACTCCAGAGTGATGTGAGCCGAAAATCTGTGCCAGCGCGGCAATGACCTGCGCCTCATCAAAGTTCATAGTTCTAACCTTAATCCACTAGTCAGTGATGCCATCTCTGAAGTAGCCTGTGGACTCCAAGGAAAGGAAAAAGCGATGTCAATACAGGCCTATATTTTGATTCAGACCGAGGTCGGCAAAGCTAACTCGGTTGCAAAAGCGGTCTCTGCGATCGCAGGTGTGACTCTCTCAGAGGGTGTCACAGGTCCTTACGATGTAATCATGCGTGCAGAGGCACCTAGCATGGAAGAGTTTGGCCGCGTTATTTTATCTAAAGTGCAAGCTGTAGCCGGAATCACCCGAACATTGACCTGCCCAGTTACTTATTAATTAATTATTTAGTCAACTGTGCGTACGCTATTTCATAATGCACAGTGCTGGTCACCTGGAGAAGAACTCTTTGAGGCAATTCTTATCGAGGGTGAAACTATCATCGCAACCGGTACAGCGGCCCTAGATTCCCAGTTTGATAAAAGCGTTGATTTACATGGTGCATGTGTAATTCC
>CAXNDE010000017.1:0-16040 GCA_964201135.1 Candidatus Planktophila sp. | reverse complement strand
GTAATGTAGATGCAATCTGTGTTCCTGGTGGATTTGGAATCCGTGGCATTGAAGGAAAAGTTGGCGCACTTACATATGCCCGTGAAAATAAAATTCCAACTTTAGGTCTGTGTTTAGGGCTCCAATGCATGGTTATTGAGGCGGCACGGAATTTAGCCGGTATTAAGGATGCAATTTCCGCTGAGTTTTCAGATACCGGAACACCAGTTATTGCAACGATGGAGGATCAAAGAGATATCGTGGCAGGTAAAGAGGATATGGGCGGCACTATGCGGTTGGGTCTTTATACGGCCGATCTAACCGCAGGTTCAATGGTTGCCAAGGTTTATGGTACGAAGCAGATATCAGAGCGTCACCGTCATCGATATGAGGTGAACAATGCCTATCGCGATCAGATCTCATCGGCAGGCCTCGTATTCTCTGGCTTCTTTAAGGAGCGCAACTTAGTCGAGTTTGTAGAACTCCCTCAAGAGGTGCATCCTTACTACATAGGTACGCAAGCTCATCCAGAGCTTCGATCTCGTCCAACTCGACCTCATCCACTATTTGTTGGATTAATCGCAGCGGCGGTAGCAGCGAAAGGTTGACGCTCACATGATCGTTGGGGTTCCGAAAGAGATTAAGGTGCACGAATCCCGTGTAGCGATCACACCTGAGGGTGTTAGCGAGTTTGTCGCCGCCGGAGATATCGTAATAATCGAAGATGGCGCCGGAGTTGGCTCATCGCTTACGAATGCGGATTTCATGGCAGCTGGAGCGAAAATAGTTGCCGATGCCGATGCAGTGTGGAGTACGGCCGAGCTCATTCTTAAAGTTAAAGAGCCGATAGCAGTTGAGTATCCAAAGATGCGAAGTAGTCAGACGATTTTTACCTATCTGCATCTAGCTGCATCTAAGGCCTGTACCGATGCTCTCATTGCAAGTGCTACAACGGCGATCGCATATGAGACCGTTGAAGTTAACGGAACTCTGCCCTTGTTAGCTCCAATGAGTGAGGTTGCAGGTCGCCTTGCAACACAGGTCGGTGCAACGGCCTTGCAACGCCCCAATGGTGGACGTGGAGTTCTGCTCGGTGGAGTACCAGGAGTTTCACCTGGACGTGTACTTGTAATCGGTGGGGGAGTATCAGGGCTAAATGCCGCCGTCATTGCAGTTGGAATGGGCGCAGATGTCACTGTCATTGATACATCTATTAATCGCCTGCAGTACATCGACACTGTGTATGGCGGACGGATTAAAACTCTTGTTGCATCGGCACATGCAATTGATCGCGAGCTTCGCTCAGCAGATCTAGTAATAGGGGCGGTTCTTGTACACGGAGCGAAGGCGCCGAAGTTAGTTTCGAACGCTCAGGTTAAATCAATGAAGAGTGGCTCGGTCCTAGTCGATATCGCAATTGATCAAGGTGGTTGCTTTGAAGATAGTCGACCAACAACACATGCAGAACCAACATATATGGTCCACGGCTCTGTTTTTTACTGCGTAGCAAACATGCCGGGCGCAGTGCCGGTTGCATCTACGTATGCTCTGACTAATGCAACACTTCCCTACGCACTTTCCATCGCACATCATGGCTGGAGAGAGGCCTGCACTAAGGATGAGAACCTTGCCAAGGGATTAAATATTCATAACGGTAAGATTTATTACGCAGCCGTAGCAGAGGCGCATGGATATGAGCACGTTAAATTTTGACTCTCTCGCACAATCATTTCTCAACTACTGTGCGATAGAACGAGGCCTGTCGTTTAATACCGTTGCAGCGTATCGTCGGGATTTAGAGAAGTTCTCGGCATTTGTCGCCAATACTCCAGTTGAGAGTATTGATCCACTGGTTATCGCAGATTTTGAAGTGAGCTTGCGACAGATGCGACTCTCACCATCTACTCTTAATAGAGTTCAATCCACCTTACGCATGTTTTTCAAACATGTAGCTGTAGAGAACGGGTTAGCCAATCCAACACTTGAAATTGTGAGTGGAAAATCTAATCGGCGTTTACCCAAGGCGCTAGAGATAGATCAAGTAATCGCTCTGATCGAAGCCGCATTTCATGAAGGTGAGCCAATTACGCTGCGCGACTCTGCATTAATTGAGCTTCTCTACAGCAGTGGTGCACGAGTGAGCGAGTTAATCGGTATAAATATCGCAGATATAGCCACTGTTGATAGCCAAGACGGTGCAATCACAACCCTAAAACTGCGTGGTAAAGGGGCTAAGGAGCGCATTGTTCCGTTAGGTTCTTTTGCAGCGAAAGCTATCGAAGATTACGTTGTTCGAATACGTCCATCCCTTGCCGAAAAAAACGCATCAAAGGATGTAGCGCTATTTCTCAACACTAGGGGAGGCCGTCTTACTCGACAGAGTGCATGGAATATCGTGCTTAAAGCTGCGCAGGCTGCAGGTATCAGCGAAAAAGTCTCTCCCCATGTTTTTAGGCACTCGTATGCAACACATCTTTTAGATGGCGGGGCAGATATACGCGTGGTTCAAGAGCTCCTCGGACATGCATCGGTTACGACAACCCAGATTTATACGCTAATTACTATAGATAAAGTGCGCGAGAGCTATGCAACGGCCCATCCACGGGCTTAAATCACTGAGTTTTTAAACTCCACGTAGTCGACGGGCTAAAATACTCTGATCGCCCTTGGCTTCAAGGTCGGCGATAATGACTGCAATAGATTCGCGCACGATGCGCCCGCGATCGGCCGCTAACCCTAAATCGCCACGCAGTAACAAACGGGCCTGATCTAGATCAAATAACTCATCGGGGGATAAGTAGACAGTGATCTTTTCATCGTGGCGTTCGCGACCTGATGGAGAGTGATCAACAGTTCGGGCGCGACGACGTGCAATCGAGCGAACACCTTTCTTAATTGATGGCGCTTTAGGTGTTGCAATCGCTGGAGGCACAAGAGGGGGGATGGCTTCTTGGGCCGCTGGTACTGAAGACAGTGCTGGGGTGGTCGAACGAAAAAGTTCGTCGGCACCTGGAAGATTGGCTCTGCGGGTCATTGGGCGCCTCCTCGGGCGATGAGTTCACGGGCTAGTCGGCGATAAGAGGCTGCGCCATCAGATGATGAGGCATAGGTTGTAATCGGTTCGCCAACAACGGTAGTTTCAGGAAAGCGAATAGTTTTAGCGATAATGGTTTCAAAGACATCGGCAGGGAACTGCTCGAGTATCCGTTCGAGTACTTGGCGATTATGAGATGTTTTCTTGTCGTACATGGTTGCTAATATGCCGATCAACTTAAGCTTTGGATTAAGAAAGTTCTTGACCTTATCTAGATTTCCCTTTAACTCTATAAATCCATGCAGAGCAAAGTATTCACACTGCAACGGAACAATAACCTCATCGGCTGCAACGAGAGCGTTGATAGTTAGCTGACCCATAGTTGGTTGACAGTCGATCATAATAACATCGTAGTAATCGCTCAGTGATGTGAGCGCACGTTTTAAATACTGCTGGCCACCGATTTCAGCGCCAAGAGTTGTTTCAGCAGTTCCTAAATCGCGGTTAGCTGGAAGAAAATCTAATCCTGGGACTAGAGATTTTAAGATAATTGTTTCAACCGATGCAGTAGGTGTCATTAAGGCGTAGTACACAGTCTGCTCGAGTGGCAGCGCATGAGCGTTAACTCCAAGGCCAAGAGATAGTCCACCCTGAGGGTCGAAGTCAACGAGTAGGACACGACGTCCAAGTTCGGCTAGGGAGGCACCTAGGTTGATAGTCGTAGTTGTCTTACCTACGCCGCCCTTTTGATTAAATACGGCAATGACTTTCGCGTTACCGTGATCGGTGATCGCTGGCGGGATCGGAAAGCTCTGAGCCTTCTTGCCCAGGAGCGTGGAGGTAGTAGAAATCTCTTCCCGCATTGTCGATTTAGCGCTCAAACGTCAAACCTCTTTCTAGATATGCGTGGGAGCCTACGCGTTACACAGATTGCAGGCAACTGTGAAGTAGGGTGCGCTCATGGATGTATCGATGGAGGAGTCTAGGGATGTCAACGCCACCGGCAGTGGCGCCTTCTCAGTCCGCCTCGAAAACTTCGATGGCCCCTTTGATCTTCTTTTACAGCTTATCTCCCGTCACACAATGGATATCACTGAGATATCTCTGAGCATCGTCACCGATGAGTTCATCTCATTCATCCGAACCCTTGAACAGAGCGGTCAGGGATGGCGGCTAGATCAAGCTACCGAGTTCTTAGTCGTAGCGGCGACCCTGTTGGATTTGAAGGCGGCGCGCCTCCTACCTAGTGGAGAGGTCGATGATGAGGAGGATCTTGCCCTGCTTGAAGCCAGGGATATTCTCTTTGCCCGTCTTTTGCAGTACCGTGCCTTCAAGGAGATCGCCGCAACCTTTGCAGAGCGTATCGCGCTAGCCGATAAATCCTTTGCCCGTGTGGTCGCCCTGGATGAAGGGCTGAGCGCTCTACTTCCTGAGGTCCTCATTGGAGTTGGGCCGGCGCGATTTGCCGCGATCGCCGAGCGTGTTTTGACCCCCAAGAGCTCTCCAGTGGTCAGTGTCGAGCATCTGCATCAGCCTCTGGTGAGCGTTGTGGAGGAGTCTAAACGCGTTGTAGAGGCTCTACGTAGGTCGACCTCACTATCATTTAGAAACCTCATCGCAGATGCAGATACGATCCCAGTTATCGTCGCCCGTTTTCTAGCTCTGCTCGATCTATACCGCCAAGGAGTTCTGCGTTTCAACCAGGTAATAGCCTTAGGTGAGCTCCAGATATCGTGGACAGGCTCTCTTGATGGGGAGGTTGAGCTCAGTGATGAGTTCGATATTCCAGTAACCCTTGATGATGAGATACGAGAAAGTAGTGAAAATGTCTAATGTAGAGGTTGAACGCTCTATCGAGGCGATATTAATGGTCGTAGATGAGCCGGTCAGCGAGATAACCCTGGCCCAGGTTCTAGAGCGTACAGTTGAAGAGATCGATGCCGCCCTGATTAGGCTGGCAAGTAGTTATGGGGATCGAGGCTTCGCCCTCAAGAAGATCGGCGGGGGATGGCGCTTCTATAGCCACCCCGATCTATCCAGAGTTGTAGAGAAGTTTGTCCTCGATGGTCAGCAGTCGCGCCTCACACAGGCCGCCCTTGAGACCCTCTCGGTAGTTGCCTACAGGCAGCCAGTATCTCGGGCACGGGTCTCTGCTATCCGCGGCGTGAACGTTGAAGCGGTTATGAAGACGCTTATCACCCGTGGCCTCGTCGAAGAGTCGGGGATTGAGCACGAGACCGGCGCGATTTTGTATATGACGACGAGCTATTTTTTAGAGCGGTTAGGGCTGAACTCACTTGAGGATCTACCAGCTCTAGCACCATACCTGCCCAATCTCGCGGCCCTCGATGAGATCTTGGATTCGCTTACCGAGTAAGGGTTCGGCTAGAATCCACCCGACAGTCGGGAGACAGCCATGGGCGATATGCGCCTTAACAAGATCATCTCAGATGCCGGTATCACAAGTCGTCGCGGTGCAGATGAGCTCATAGCCGCTGGACGGGTCACGGTCGATGGAGTAGCGGTCCGAGAGATGGGCTCAAAGTTTGATCCAGATAAGATCCAAGTAGCAGTTGATGGTGAGACAATTGAGCGTTCTATGACTAAATGTTATATTGTACTTCATAAACCTAAGGGTGTTTTGTCTACCATGTTCGATCCAGATGGGCGCCCCTCACTGAGTGATTTTATCGATCTGCGCAAGGAGAGGTTGTTTCATGTTGGGCGCCTGGATAAGGATTCAGAGGGGCTCATCATGCTTACCAATGACGGCGATTTAACCTTTAGAGCTACCCATCCCTCCTTTGGACTCGAGAAGACATATATCATCGAATACGATGGAAAGCTGCCTACCGGTATTGATAAGACACTTCTCAAGGGCATCGAACTAGAAGATGGCATGGGTAGGGTTTTAAGTTTCAAAGAGCTCTCATCCAGATGGATTGAGGTTACGATCCACGAGGGCAGATACCACATAATCCGTCGAATGATGGAGGCAGTTGACGTCGATGTTCTGAGATTGATCCGTACGAAGTTCGGGCCTATCTCTCTGGGTGATACACCTGAGGGGAGATGGCGAGATCTCAATAGTGGAGAGTTAACAAATCTACGTAACGTTTTAGGGTTTTAGCAGTTTTACGTTTAATTGACAAGAGTTCTGATATCTACTAAACGCTTTATCGATATTTTGTTTCAAAAAAGTATATTTATCAATAAAACCTGCGCTCATGCTGAACCTGCTTTGTCGATAAATCGGTAATTTATCTCTGTGCTTCAAAACGGAGATTTGCCGGGGTGATCAGATTAAAAGTAGTAAAAAGGTTTAATCGATATATAAACAAAACTTTTAGCAGAGTTTCAAATACCCACGAAAAATGGGTAGGAAAGGTACCCTTATCCCATGGTTATCAGAGCTATACGCGGAGCGATACAGGTGAGCGCAAATACGCCTTCCGGTATAGGCGATGGCGTCAAAGAGCTCATGAGTGCGATTATGCGCTCTAACTCCCTTACACCCGATCAGGTTATCTCCGTTTTCTTTACATCGACCCCAGATCTAACGGCCGCTTTTCCAGCAGCTGCCTGCCGTGAGATCGGCTTCGAGGCAGTGCCTCTGATTGGGGCGGTAGAGGTAGATGTTCCGGGGGCTCTCGATAAGGTGATCCGTGTAATGCTGCACTGCCAGAGCAGTACCACCTCTGTCTCACATATCTATCTCCACGGCGCTCAATCTCTGCGCCGGGATATCGCTCAATAATGCTCACCCAGGTACGCATCGTAGGCTCAGGACTGATAGGAACATCGATCGGCCTAGGCCTAACCGCTCAAGGCATTCGCTGCCAGATGGTCGATAGTGATGCGGCGGCAGAGCGCTTGGCCAGTGATCTCACCGGTCGTGAAAAAGCAACCTCTCCAGAGTTAGTAATCTTTGCACTGCCCTCACACGCCATACCCCAGGTCATAGAAGAAGAGTTTGCACTAAATCCACACTCAACGTTTATGGATGTAGGTAGTGTAAAAAGTGAACCTTTACTTCACGTTGTGGAATCATCACTCCCAATAGAGCGTTTTGTCCCCACTCATCCCATGGCAGGACGTGAGATAGGGGGAGCTGCCGCTGCTAGGGGCGATCTCTTTGCAACGCGCAGTTGGGTGATTACCCCTGATACCACCTGTTCGAGAGAGAGTATCGCCCTCGTGAGCGAGCTCATTGGAATACTGGGAGCACATGTAATCGAACTGCCTGCCGATGAGCATGATCGCGCCGTGGCCGCAATCTCCCATCTTCCACAGATAACCGCCAGCCTTCTAGCTCAAAGCTTGAACACAACCCCCATGCACTGGTTAGAGCTCTCGGGAGCCGGAGTTCGCGATACGACACGGATTGCCGCCTCCGATCCGGGGCTATGGAGTCAGATTATCTACTCCAATAGATCAGAGATCGCCCCGCTTGCACAGAAAATGTATGAGGCCTTAGGTGAGCTCATAGCCAACCTTGATGACAAATCGGCGATTGCGCAGTTTATTGATCAAGGGGGCACAGGTAGAGCTCGTATTCCGGGCAAACATGGAGGCACAGCACGTGAGTACACCTATCTGCCAATAGTTATCGATGACAAACCTGGCCAGTTAGCTGCGATCTTTAATGAGTGTAAATCAATATCGGTAAACGTTGAGGATTTAACTATTGAGCACTCACCAGGTCAGTTAAGCGCACTTATTACATTGGCGCTATCTTCACAAGATGCGCAGTTGTTATCGGATCATTTATCTGCGATCGGATGGAATGTTCATCCGATTCTTAATTAGAAGTAGGCTCATCACATGGGCATAGTCGTAGCAATAGATGGCCCAAGTGGTGCAGGAAAATCAAGTACATCGCGCGCAATCGCTATTCGTGCTGGATGGAACTATTTAGATACTGGTGCGTTGTATCGAGCAGTCACCTGGATAGCACTTGAAACTGAGTCAGGGACTGCACAAGAGATTATTTCAGCAATCAAATCAATGCCTATCCGTTTTGTTTCTGATCCACACGACCCAAATATCTTTGCGGGGGATACACAGATTACGCATGCGATACGTGGCGTCTCAGTAACTGAAAACGTTAGTCGCATCAGTGCAATGCCAGAGATTCGTCATGAACTATTGAGTATTCAACGCTTGATTATTGATCGTGCGGAGAGGGGCATCGTGGTTGAGGGTCGCGACATTGCCACCGTGGTTGTGCCAGATGCCGCCTTGAAGATTTATTTAACCGCTGATTTAGATGCTCGCGCAGTGCGTCGTGAGAGTGAGACCGACGATAAAACTATCGATGTTCGTACATCTCTAGATACGCGCGATGCTATAGATTCCTCCCGTGAAGTCTCACCACTTGCAATGGCCGTCGATGCCGTTGAAGTGGACTCAACACATTTGGATTTAGATGAGACAATAGAGCGAATCTGGGAGCTACTGCGCGAGCGTTCACTACTCGGCCTGCCCATTGTCGCAATATTGGGCCGCCCAAATGTTGGAAAATCAACGTTAATTAACCGTTTTATCGGTCGACGTGAGGCGATTGTTGAAGATACTCCAGGGGTAACTCGCGATCGCGTGCAGTACGAATGCGAATGGGGCGGTCGTCGCTTTATAGTCATGGATACAGGTGGGTGGGAAGCAAAACCCGATGGAATTTCGATTCAAGTTAGTGCCGGAGCAGAGATAGCGATGGAAGAGGCCGACGTTTTAGCATTTGTTGTCGATGCTCAGGTAGGGGCGTTAGATGAGGATGATATTCTCGTTCAACGACTGCGCAAGGCAAAGAAGCCAATAATTTTAATCGGAAACAAAGTTGATGGTGAGCGAGAGGAGTCAGAGGCTCATGGATTATGGAGTCTTGGACTTGGCGAACCATATTTTGTTTCAGCATTACACGGACGCGGTAGTGGAGATCTACTCGATCACATAATTACAGAGCTTCCTGAAGTTGGAGGGGCTCAAACTCAAGATGGTTATCGCAAAATTGCCTTAATCGGTCGCCCAAATGTGGGTAAGTCATCTCTTCTCAATGCATTAGCAGGGGAGAACCGTTCAATCGTTGATGATGTTGCCGGCACCACTCGCGATCCAGTAGATGAGTTAATTGAATTTGCTGGGTCGACCTGGCGATTTATCGATACGGCAGGATTAAAGAAGCGCGCTAATCAAGCATCGGGGACTGATTACTACGCATCTTTGCGTACTCAGAGCGCACTCGAGCGCTGCGAAGTAGCTGTTGTAGTTTTAGATGCATCGCAGCCAATTACTGAACAGGATCTACGTGTCATCACTATGGCTGAAGAGGCAGGCAAGGCGATGGTCATTGTTATGAACAAATGGGATTTAGTAGATGAAGATCGCCGTGATCAATTAGATCGCGAAATAGATAGACATTTAGATCAAGTCGAATGGGCACAACGTGTTAACGTTGCGGCAAAGACTGGTTGGCACCGAGATCGTTTAGCTCCAGCTATTCGTACCGCCTTGGATAGTTGGGAGCGACGTGTTCCAACTGCCAAACTCAACTCATTCCTCGGAGCTTTGATCGGCGCGACCCCACCGCCGGTCCGTGGTGGCAAGCAGCCCAAGATCTACTACGCAACCCAGGCAGGTATCGCCCCTCCCAAGTTTGTGGTCTTTTCAAGTGGTTGGATCGAAGCCTCCTACCGTCGCTTTATTGAGCGGCGTCTGCGCGAAGAGTTTGGCTTTCCTGGAACACCGGTTCAAGTCGCGATCCGAGTAAAAGAGCGGGATTGAGATATGAATAGCGCCATGCTTACCATCCCTAACGCTCTTACTTTTTTACGTTTCTGCGGCATTCCACTATTTATATATCTCACCTTGATACTTCACGCCGATGCATGGGCGATCGCTGTTCTTGCAGTGGGGGGAGCTACCGACTACTTCGATGGAAAGTTGGCACGGGCCTGGGGGCAGACCTCACGCTTTGGTGAGATCGCAGATCCAGCGATCGATCGCCTCTATATTCTGGCGATCTTGATCGTCTTTCTCATACGGCAGGTTGTTCCTATCTGGTTAATCGCTGCGATAATTCTTCGAGATGTTGTACTTGCTCTACTAACTATCGAGCTCAAGCGGCGCGGCCATGGGACGTTAAAGGTCACCTACTTGGGCAAGGCGGCGACCTTTAACTTGATGTATGCATTTCCATTTTTACTTCTTGCAACAATGGATAACGCCCTTGGCTCCATCGCATTTGTGCTGGGGTGGAGTTTTGCTATCTGGGGCGTTGCCCTCTACATTTCTACAGGGCTTAGTTATTCACGCGAAGCGATTTCACAGATAAGAGGCGGACATGTCGGCAACTCCTGAAAAACTGCAGTACACAAAAGAGCATGAATGGGTATTGGCTGATGCTAATAACTACATGATGGGCATAACCGATTACGCACAGTCGGCCCTTGGTGACATCGTCTATGTGCAGCTACCAAAGATTGGAGAGAGCATTACCGCCGGAACAGTCTGCGGTGAGGTTGAATCGACAAAGTCGGTCTCAGAGATTTTTGCACCGGTCACTGGTGTTGTGAGTGCGATAAATGAAGCGCTATCAAATGCTCCAGAGCTAATCAACTCCGATCCCTATGGCGCTGGTTGGCTTCTCACGATTGAAGTAAGCACACCACCCACAGAGCTTTTAACTGCGCTCGAATATGGTGCTTTGACGGCTTGACCAAAGGCACTTGTCCCTTTAATCTCAGCCTAAGGTTGAGAGTAAAGGGGGCGCAGTGGAGCAGAGCAAGAGTGAGCTCACTAGCACACTTCATCTCTCATCGAGAGAGCACAGTACTTCCCCTGCTGGTCTTCTCGATGAGTATCTAGCATCTCTGTCGGAGGCGGATCGATCGGTTGTCACTGAGATTCAATCATCTGGTGGTGACAGGGCGATGTTTCTCATTAACCGTGGAGAGAGTAAGGGCTCGAGATTTCTGATTACTCATGAGGGTTCAACGATTGGCCGATCTGCGTCGAGTGGGGTTTTTCTAGATGATGTCACTGTATCTAGAGCTCATGCAGTTGTTGAAAAACAAGGTACTGCTTTTATTCTGCGTGACTCTGGATCTCTCAACGGAACCTATGTCAACAATGAATCAGTGAGTGAAATTCTTTTGAAATCAGGTGATCAGTTGCAAATCGGAAAGTTCCATCTCATTTTTGTATGTGGTCAGGCTAAGAAAAAATAGACGATGCACTATTTAACAGGGGAGTTCTAATGGCAGTTCCAGCGCGTGCCTACTTAAGTATCGGTGAGGTTCTTAACCGTTTACGTGGCGATTTCTCAGATATTACAATCTCGAAGATTCGCTTCCTAGAGTCAGAGGGTTTGATTGAGCCGCAGAGAACACCTTCGGGCTATCGTAAATTCACAAGCTCGGATCTTGAACGTCTACGTTATGTATTACTTGCACAACGCGATCAATATCTACCGCTCAAGGTTATTAAAGAGAATCTCGATGCAATGGATAGAGGTTTACAGCCAGCGGCAGTTGGGGGAGTTGCTTATCCAGCGATCTCACTCGCCACCGTAGATGGTCAGATGACACCAGCGGCCTTTGCTGAAACAAGTGAGATGCGACTATCCCGCGATGAGCTTTTGAAGAACTCTGGCATGAGCGATGATCAATTGGTTGAGATTGAGAGTTACGGACTCATCGCACCGCGTGGGCGCCATTACGATGGCGACGCCCTTGCGATTGCAAAGGCCGTTACCGAGATGGCGAGTTTCGGAATTCAATCACGTCATCTGCGCTCTTTTAAATCAGCTGCCGATCGCGAAATCGGTTTAATCGAACAGGTTATTACGCCATTGCTTCGTCAAAAATCTACAGAGTCAAAAGCGCGCGCCGAAGAGGTGCAAAAAGAGATCGCCTCACTCTCCATCCGTTTACACGCCGCCCTTGTCCGAGGCGGACTCCATCGTCTCCGTCCCTAAGCAATGTTGATAGGTATGGAGGTCGTCGGCGTCCGCGTTGAGATGCCCTCAAATCAACCGATCCTGCTCTTGAAAGAGATTGACGGCTCACGGTTTTTGCCGATTTGGGTTGGTGCCAGTGAGGCCAGTGCAATCGCCTTTGCTCAGCAAGGTGTCGAGCCACCGAGGCCTCTCACCCATGACTTGATGCGTGAAATCGTTGAGAGCCTGGATGCAACGCTCACCGCTGTCCATCTGACCGAGATGAGGGATGGCGTCTTTTTTGCCAATCTCATCATCCGTTCTGGGGGATCATCGTCAACGACGATCTCGGCCAGACCCTCAGATGCGATAGCTCTAGCTCTTCGCACCCATAGCAATATCTTGGCTAGCTCCGAGCTACTCGATGAGGCGGGCATTGAGATTCCCGTCGAAGAGGGCGGGGCCGAGAACCAGGAGGTCGAACGCTTTAGAGCCTTTCTGGATGAGATTAACCCTGATGATTTCGCTGGATAGCCGTAAAACCCTCAATCTCTAGTAGAGGTTTTGACCGTGTCGGTTATTGAAAGAGCGGCCGGACTGCTTTAGATTTACCCGCACTCCCCAAGAGAATCGAGCGATACGTGCCTTCCCAGGATTTAGAGATCGGCTACCGCGGCGCTACGGCATGCTCGGCAGCTGGAATCACATATCGCCAGTTAGATTATTGGGCACGTACATCG
Organism: Candidatus Planktophila sp.; assembly: GCA_964201135.1. Classification (GTDB taxonomy): domain Bacteria; phylum Actinomycetota; class Actinomycetes; order Nanopelagicales; family Nanopelagicaceae; genus Planktophila. Next base: position 3,352 of record CAXNDE010000017.1, on the reverse strand, counting down.
CTAGTAGAGCCAAGCATCCGCCCTGCGAATGGCTCTGGAACTCAACGCCTGTATGGCTTTCGCGATATTTTAGTATTAAAGATCGTCAAGCGTCTATTAGATGCCGGAGTATCGCTACAAAATATCCGCACCGCCGTTGATCATCTTCGCGGTAGGGGAGTAACTGATTTGGAGCGCATTACCTTGATGAGTGATGGTGCCTCTATCTATGAGTGCACTAGCTCAGATGAGATTATCGATTTATTGGCCGGTGGACAGGGCGTCTTTGGTATCGCTGTGGGCAAAGTCTGGCACGAGGTCGAAGGCTCATTATTAACACTCCAGGGCGAGATTAATGGGCAGTTAATAAGTGGCCAAGATAACGATGAGCTCTCCCTACGTCGAAAGAGCAAAGGCGCTTAAAACCAATACGCTTTCTCTACCAGAGTCAAGCAGGGGAGCGGTAATGACGTACAACGGTGAGCGCTTTGCAAAGCGCCATATCGGAGCATCTAGCTCCGATGTCTCAGAAATGTTGCACCTACTTGGTTACCAAGATATCGACACTTTCATAAGCGATGTCATCCCTGCCAATATTCACATCGCTAAGAAACTTTCGCAGGTTTTAGATTCAGCAAAGAGTGAAGTTGCAGTTATCGCCGAACTTCGCGAGATCGCTTCACAGAATCAAGTCTTTACATCGCTGATTGGTGGCGGTTACTACGGAACAATCACACCTCCTGTCATTAAGCGAAATGTTTTAGAAAACCCAGCGTGGTACACCGCCTACACGCCATACCAACCAGAGATCTCACAAGGTCGTCTCGAAGCTATATTCGCCTTCCAAACAGTTATCTGCGATATGACTGCGCTCTCTCTATCAAATGCTTCAATGCTCGATGAGGCAACGGCTGCAGCAGAGGCTATGAGCGTTGCGCGCCGTACCTCTAAAACCAGCGATGATGCAGTCTTTCTGATCGAGGAGCATCTGCACCCGCAAACAAAGGCAGTGGTGGCGGTTCGCGCTAAGCCGCTAGGGATTAAGGTTATTGAAGTCGATGCCGGCCATGTGGCACGTGATGGTTTTGATCAAGAGTTTTTTGGTTTACTGCTGCAATACCCAGATGCGACCGGTGAAATTTGTGATTACTCCAAAGTTACTGAGTATGCGCACTCACGAGGCGCACTGGTAATCGCCGCCACCGATCTCTTGGCGCTGACTTTAATCAAAGCTCCGGGGGAGTGGGGCGCAGACATTGCAGTTGGTTCTGCTCAACGCTTCGGAGTCCCGATGGGATTTGGTGGACCACATGCTGGATTTATCGCAGTCCGTGCTGGCTTGGAAAGATCGCTACCAGGTCGATTGGTCGGTCAAAGTGTCGATGCTCACGGCAATCCCGCCTTTCGTTTGGCTTTGCAAACTCGCGAACAACATATCCGTCGCGATAAAGCGACGAGCAATATCTGTACTGCACAGGTATTACTTGCAAATATGAGCGCCTTCTACGCAATGTGGCATGGACCAGATGGCCTACGCGCAATTGCTGAACGAGTGCATGGTTATGCATCGCGTCTACAAAAGGCTTCGATATCACGTAATCAAAATATCTTCGATACCATAACGATTGATGTTGGCGATGCGCAAGCGATACACAAGCTTGCACTCGCCAAAAAATATAACTTTGGTCGCATCTCAGATACGCAGATCCGGATCTCCTTTGACGAGACTACAACCGATGATTCTTTCAACGAGGTACTGGATATTCTTGGTTTATCTGATGCGAAAGCAACTGCGATTGCACCCGCGTTCGCGCGCTCTTCAACGTATCTAACACACCCTGTTTTCAACACATATAAATCAGAGACTTCGATGATGCGCTATCTGCGCACTTTGGCAGATCGCGATTTAGCACTCGATCGCACCATGATTCCACTTGGCTCTTGCACAATGAAGTTAAATGCGGCAACTGAGATGGAGGCGGTAACCTGGCCAGAGTTCTCCTCGTTGCATCCATTTGCACCTGCCGACCAGTCAAAGGGTTTACGTCTACTTATTGACCAACTCTCACAATGGTTAGTTGAGATAACCGGTTATGACGCGGTATCGCTACAGCCAAATGCCGGCAGCCAAGGTGAGTTCGCTGGTTTATTGGCGATTCGCAATTACCACGATTCACGTGGTGACTTCTCGCGCAATATCTGCCTTATTCCATCGAGTGCCCATGGAACCAATGCCGCTAGCGCCGTGATGGCAGGAATGTCAGTTGTTGTCGTTGATTGTGATGAAGAGGGAAATGTAAGCCTTGGAGATTTAGAGTTAAAGATCGCCTTACATGCCGATGCACTTGCCGCATTAATGGTTACATATCCATCTACACATGGAGTATTTGAGTCAGCGATCTCCGAAATATGCGCGATGATTCATGAGGCAGGCGGCCAAGTGTATGTGGATGGTGCAAATCTCAACGCTCTAGTCGGCACAGCACAACCTGGAAAGTTTGGAGCAGATGTCTCTCATCTCAATCTCCATAAAACCTTCTGCATTCCGCATGGCGGTGGGGGACCAGGAGTTGGACCAGTTATTGCCAAGGCTCACCTAGCGCCATTTCTTCCTAATCACCCGTTAGATCCATTAGCTGGTCCAGCCAGCGGTCCGGGACCGATATCTGCTGCCCCCTTTGGCTCGGCAAGTATCTTGCCGATCTCTTGGGCCTATATCCGCCTCATGGGGGGAGAAGGGTTAACGCATGCCACTGAAGTTGCAATATTGAATGCGAACTACATGGCTGCACGTCTGAAGGCTTCATATCCGATTCTCTACACCGGCGCTAAAGGTTTAGTGGCACACGAATGCATCCTCGATATTCGTGAGATAACAAAGATTTCTGGTGTAACGGTCGATGACATCGCAAAGAGGTTGATGGACTTTGGTTTCCACGCGCCCACAATGTCTTTCCCAGTTGCTGGAACTTTGATGATTGAGCCGACTGAGTCTGAAGATATTCTTGAGATGAATCGTTTTATCGATGCGATGATCGGTATCCGCTCTGAAATCCAGGAGATTATCGATGGCAAGCAGAGTATCGATGGCTCGCCGCTACGCAATGCACCACACACGATAGGGGCGATCGCTGCAAGTAACTGGGATCGCAGTTACTCCCGTGAAGCCGGAGCCTTCCCAGCAACGATTACAGGGCTTATTCCTGGGGAGTTGATAGGATCGAGAGGCAAGTACTGGCCAACTGTTGGCCGTATCGATGGCGCCTTTGGAGACCGTAACTTGGTCTGTTCCTGCGCACCGATAGAGGCCTACAGCTCATAATCGCAGCCACTTCACGCGGGGATCTGGCTCCGCTGTTTTACTTTACATAAT
>CAXNDE010000016.1:0-16256 GCA_964201135.1 Candidatus Planktophila sp. | reverse complement strand
TTACAGGCTGCCAGTGATTTAAGAAGTAAGACATCAACGATCGCCTCCTGGAAAGATGCTGCAACGTTGGCCTTTGCATAATCAGGGGTGGCCTCTAAATATCTGGCAACGGCAGTCTTTAATCCAGAGAATGAAAAGTCAAATGGGCGAACCTGCCAATCATTAGATGTGGTTAAGCCGCGCGGAAAATCTATTGACTGGGCATCGCCACTTCTGGCAAGTGAATCAATTGCCGGACCGCCCGGAAAACCTAACTTCATCACACGTGCGATTTTATCAAAGGCCTCACCGGCTGCATCATCCATCGTTGCACCGAGTTTAATAATTGATCCTGTGATGTCATCGACTTGCAAAAGAGATGAGTGACCACCACTAACGAGTAATGCGATTGTTGGCTCTAATTTTTCAGAGTGTGTTAATGCATCAACACTGATGTGGGCCGCTAAATGATTAAGTGCAAAAATCGGTTTATCTAAGCCAAGTGCCAATCCTGTTGCCGCCCCCACTCCGACCAGTAATGCACCAACTAAACCAGGACCTGCGGTAACTGCAACAGCATCAATATCAGAGAGTGAAATCTTGGCAGACTTTAGAGCCTGCTTAATCGTCGGCTGCATAGCCTCTAAATGTGCTCGGCTAGCAATCTCTGGAACTACTCCCCCAAAGCGGGCATGCTCTTCAACACTCGATGCGATGACATTGGCCAATAATGTACGGCCGCGAACAATTCCAACTGCGGTTTCATCACAGGATGTTTCAATGCCCAAAACAATTGGTTGGCTCAAGAGAGCTCCAATCGCATTACTTGGGCATCAAGGCCAGCACCAAAATAATCCTTACGTACATTGAGCTTTGAATACCCCAGTGATTGATACAAACCAATGGCTTCGCTGTTGTCGATCTTTACTTCAAGCATCATCGCCGTTGATCCTTGAGATAGGGCCCAATCGGAAATTAAGGCCATAAGTGCTGTGGCAATGCCTTTTCCGCGATGCTCAGGCACAACGCCCACAGTCAAAATATCTGCTGCTGTTGCACCTGGTGCAAATACTCCGGCGTACCCGATGATGCTGTGTTGTTCATCAAGGGCCACAACAAAGTGACGGGTAGGGCTGGAAAACTCCTCTTTGTACTGGCCGGCAGTCCAGGGTGAATACGGAAATAACTCTTTATCAAGTGAGACAAAAATAGGAAGATCAAAAGCATTAGCTTCGCGATAGGCAATCATGGTCTATCCACTGTTACAACTGCATCTGGATGTCGTAAATAAATTGGCTCGGTGATGTTGCCACTCAGGGCGGCCATCGCCAATAGATTGGGATATAGATCTGCATATACCTTGGCTCCTATAACAGCTGATGGGAAACTGACTGTAGGTTCACCCACACGTACTCCATCTCTATAGCGCGCCCAGTAAACCTCTTTGCGCCGCGCATCTATGGTGACAATGAAATCCTTTTCATTTACTTGTGCTGCAATCGCATCAAGTGAGCAAACACCGCGCACAGAAATGTTGCGAGCTAATGCGAAGCTGCGTGCAAATGCAATACCAATACGCAGACCTGTAAATGGTCCGGGTCCCATACCAACAACAACCTCATCAATACTTTGACCTGTAATTGCCTCTTGAACTAGCGCCGGAAGTGCAGGTCCATGAGCCGTTGCTCCATCTTTAAAACCACTCCAGATCAATGCACCATCTTTGATAATGCCGACAGATGTGCGAGATGTAGATGTATCAATTACTAATGTGATGCTCATAATGTAAATCCCGCCCAGCGCTTGCCCACACATTTAATCTCAACTTTTCTCACTTCATCACTTCTATCGATGGTGATCTCTAGGCGATCCTGGCTCAAATGTGCAGATTCGGCGCCTCCCCATTCGATAATAGTGACGGAGTTTTCAATATCTAGATCTAGATCATCTAAGTAAAGGCTGGGGTTAGCAGTATCGAGTAAGCGATAGGCATCTACATGAATCATCGGCAGCCCGGCTTTGTGCACACGGGAGATCACAAATGTAGGAGATGTAATATCGGTGATACCCAGACCAGCACCAATGCCCTGAGCTAGAACTGTTTTACCGGCGCCGAGTGGACCATTGATTAAAATTAAATCTCCCGGACACAAAAATCCTGAAAGCTTTCGTCCCAGTTCAAACATCTCATGGGCAGTTGCAACAGAGATCATTTTCCAAGGGTAAAGGAAAGAGAGGGCCTGGTTTCCCAGGCCCTCTCTTGATCACTACCTCTAACGATAGATTACGAAAGATTATCCTCCGTAGTATTTCATCTTTGGAGCGTTATACCCTCGATCGTAAGTCATATTTCCTGCCTTACGAATCTTAGTGAGCAATGGACCTCCTGATAGATGCTTACCAGTAAGTGAGGCATAAGCAAGTAGCTCTGCTATCGCCAACCGTTGAGCAACGGTGAAGTTACAATGGTTAGTTCCTGGGGCTGCGGCAACCGATGTATCCGGGGAGCCAGCGGCCGTGAACTTGGTGTACTTCGCAGGAGGGATACTCCACAAGGCCAACTGATTATTAGCCGGCCTCTTATAGCCTTTCGCCTTCTTAACCGCCTCCCACTTTTCAGCGTAGTAAGCAGCATATTTGTCAACTACAGATTGCTGATTTCCAGGTGCCGTGACGGGATCAGCTGTTCCGGTAAAGAGAATCGTGGGGATATCAACTTTGCCAGTGTGAGTTGTCAGTGAAGCCATTTTAGCGATTGCTGCAGGATTTCCCTTAGCTCTTGGCACAACTGCGAGATATCCCAGCAGGGCTCCAATTCCAGCGTTGCCAGAGAGTGCAGAGCTCCAAATGAACTGCTCGTCAGATACACGTGCAGCGTAATCGGTTGCAGTATTATCAAATACCGCTCCACCCGCCTGTAGCTCTAGATCGTGAGTTGCAAGAACACCCAAAGCTGCAGCATTAGCAAGGTTTTCTAGCGCAGCAAGCGCTGGGTTGATGGCTAGTTGGAATGAGAGTGCGCTAGCGGCTGGAATTCCTGCAGGCGCTGATGTCGAATCAAAGTGTGCCGATTGCATCGGAATACCAGACATCAAAGCGATAAGTACTAATGCACTTCTTGAGGGAACTGCCTTGAGTGCGGCAGGGACCGTTGATGTTGCTGGCCATGCCGGTGCAGCAGGATTTGCCACGATTGCTGCCTGCATGGCGCCAATCGCGGTAAAGACCTTGACCAGATCTCCCATCGATTCTGCATAACCTGCAGGACCAGCTGCATAATTTCCACCCTTAATAGTTGAATCAAAGAATGTCTTGATTCCCCAAAGCGCATCCCCAGCCACTGTCATCAATGGAGTGATATCACTTGCCATACAGAAAGACGCAGATGCACTGATCAAATTTGGATATTTTTCAGCTAAGGCTTGAGTGATGAAGCCTCCTAGAGAGTCACCCCAGGCGATAACTTTCGTAGTCTTTGGGTATTGCTTCTTGAAAACATCTATCAATTCAACATTGGTCTTAATAGCTGAATCTGCATTCCACCCTTGACGGGCAAAACCAGAGCCCATCACGGCGAATCCCTTAGCAAGAAGGGCTCCAATAATTTGAGGATTACCGCCAGGTGCTGGCTCTGGAGTATTAGTGACGGTGTAGCCACCATATGCCGGGATTCCTAGAGGAATTGGAACGTTTGGACGATACCCATGAGAGTAAAGATAAACAGTTCCATTAAAGTTTGCTGGAGTCATTAACATGTAAGGAGCAGTATCTGTAGTTGCTCCAAGGCAGGTGGTTACATAGTTTGCCGTGGTGCAAGCAGGAGCTGCCTGCGCCACCGTTGGAATAGATACAACGGTGATTGAGAGCAGTGATGAGACTGCTATGAGCGTTAAGGAACGCTTGAACTTAAAGTTTTTCATGAGTTACTCGGTAATCCTTTCGCTGGCATTGCAGGACGCTTGAAGGTGGATAGCACAACTGGACCGGAGCCACTATCGGTGGTGTAGAGCTTGACTGTTCCACCAAATGGCTTTCTATCTCCGTTGGCATCCATAACTGCCATGTAATAACCGGTATGACCAACGTTGCTGGTCTTTGAATATCCCAGAGGAGAGTAAGCCACGGATGCAAAGCTTGATCCCTTTGTCTCAATCGCACTAATCAATCCCTTACGGGTTGGATTTGATCCTGCAGCCCGCAGCCCTTGAACAGTCATTAGGCCTATGTTCATGCCTTGGAGTACATAGTCATCAAATGCAGTACCCGTGTTGTACTTGGTATTGATCTCTTGGAACTGCTTGATGTACTCATCGCTAGTGTCATTTGGTGATGGATTACCAGCTGGAGTCTGTGCGCCATTGAGAACTGCTACCGGAACACCAAGTGCTCGCAGAGTTAATGGGTCTGAACCAACTGATCCAAGGATCCATTGTGGGGCGTACTTGGCCGCTGCCGATACTGCAAGTAGCGGAGCTGTTGCCGAAGTTACGCCAAAGAAGACAACGACTTGGGCTCCACCTGCTGCAAGCTGGGAGACCCAGGTCTGTGCAGTGGCAGCGCTCTGAGAGCCAGATGTATAAGGGACGGTCACGTCAAACTTAGTTCCCGCTGCCTTAAATGCACCCATTCCATCAATTCCAAACTCATCGTTCTGATAGACAATGCCGAGTTTCTTTCCAGCATGATTCTCTTTGAGGAATTGCGCAATTATCTTTGCTTCCATAGCGTAGGAAGGAAGAATCATGAAAGAGGCTGGATAGCTCGTCTTCTTTGCAAATCCACTAAATCCAGTGTTGAGGAAGAGGCTAGGGACTCCGCGCTTGGCAAGGCCAACAGATTTGTGAACTGCTGTGAAGTTTGCAGTTCCAAGTGGGCCAACTAATGCAAAAACTTTATCCTTTAAAATTAATTCGTTTGTCTTAGCGATCGACAACTGTGGGGAGTACTCATCATTTTTTTGGATGAGGGTAATCTTTCGGCCATAGACCCCACCATTTTCATTGACATACTTGAAGTAGGCGTTCATGGCGTTGCCGATTTTGTTATAGCCTGGGGATGCTGCTCCAGTAAGTGGGAGGGTGATCCCGAGTTTTATCTCCCCCCTGGTAACTCCCGTCTCTGCATAGGCTGGAAGCGCCGTTGCAATTAGGCTGCCAGCTGCGAGCACCGTAGCGGCGAGCCAGGTCCCCCTTCTGCGAGTCTTTCTGATCATTATTTTCCTTCCATCGAGGGTTGCGTGAACTTGTTTAAATCTACTCGTTATCCGACAATAATCAATCTTCTGACGCTTTATTGTGACGATGCTTTCGCAGATTCTCTCCTGGACCATTGGGGGTGAAAATTACTGAGAGAATCAGCAATAGGCTCACAATGAGCCCCGGAAGATAGTTACTGAAGTTCTCTCCACCCCCCCAACTGTTGGCCAGAACATCTGCGATCTCAGGTATTGCCACCAGGATCAGCGCTCCGAGGGCCACCCCTGGCAGGCTAGAGACGCCAGCGAGGACCGCTCCCGTGACCAGGGCAAATGAGAGTGTCAGAGTGTAGGCCCCTGGGGCGACCAGGCTTATAGTCATGGCGAGCACCGCTCCAGCTAGCCCAGCCAGGGCCGAACTAATGGTGAAGGCCAGGATCTTCATCCGCGATGAATGGATCCCTGATAGCTCGGCGGCCAAGGAGTTACTGCGGATCGCACTCCAGGTTCGTCCGAAACGCGATTGAAGGATATTAGAGGTGATAAATAAAGAGAGCAGGGCTAGAAAGGTAGCGATCCAAAAGAACCACTTATATTGAGTGAACTCTTCTCCAAATCTCGCCGGAGGAAAACCAACATCAAAGAGAATCCCAGGTACTCCTCCCAGGAATGCAAATTGATTGGCAATCTCTGGAAGACCCACAGCCAGAGCCAGAGTTGTTCCCGCCAGATATGGTCCAGATAATCGGGCAGCTGCCGTTCCAAGGAGAGCGCCAAAGAGAGCTGAGAAAAATACTGCCATCAAAAATGCAAACCAAATCGGGCTCCCTAGTTTATTAAGGGTCAGAGCCGCGGCATAACCACCAACTGCCATCATCGCGCCATTGCCAAGTGATACTTGGCCGGAGTAACCGGTGAGTAAGACTATTGATGCTAGAGCAATCGTATACATCGCGATCTGTGCTCCTTGATAAACACGAAGCTCATCTACGCGATCACCAATAAAAAGCAAGAGCCAACCAAGGAGGATAAAGAAAGCTATTTTTTTACGCACGGCGCACCTTGCCTCTGGCCATAATTCCATCTGGCTTAAGAAGCAACACCACGACGAGCACTGCAAATCCACCGATAAATACCAATGAGGTCCCGACGTAGTTCAAAATAAAAGTAAGGCCAATTCCAAGGGTTAAGGCACCGATAACAGAGCCGACCATACTTTCAAGGCCGCCGATGACCGCTGCAATAAATCCAAAGACCAGTAATAGATCCAACGAATAAGGTGAGAGGAAGTTGTAGGACGTCACTAACATCCCAGCGACTCCGCCAACTCCACCGGCGATCGCCCATCCAATGGTCCTGGTTCGCCCTGTCTTGATACCCGCTAACTGCGCAATCTCGGGTGCGTAGGCTGAGGCCCGAAGCGATAGGCCCAGATTCGTGCGCTGAAATATGATCGCCAGAGTGATTAGAATCAAGGAGACCGTGGTGATAATCAGGAGATTTAAAGCTGAGAATGGAATCGTCGTTTGGCCTATGGTGAAACCATCTTTCGATGCTGGCGCCTCAATTGATTTGAACTCCCCGCCCCAGATCAATCCCACAATGCTCCTTATCAATCCGAGTAGACCCAATGTGGCGATGACCGGAGCAACTACCACCGCAGGCCCTGAGACGGCGTGTTTGAATAAAACTCGCATGAAGAAAAAATCCACGCCAGCTCCAAGTAGAGCCCCAGCAGTAATGGCACATGCTAAGCCAAGCCAGAATATTTCGGATCGGCTAGCTATCTCAAAACCAATATAGGTGGAGAGCATCGCCTGACCTGCTTGCGCAAAATTGACTACGCGAGTTGATCTCCAGACCAGTACGAGAGCAAGGGACATTAGGGCGTAAATAGATCCGGTTGATACTCCTATAAGCAAGGTCTCTAATAATTTCTGCATCAATATCCCAAATAAGCAGCTCGAAGGGCGGGATCATCTATTAACTCACTAGCTTTTCCAAAGGCAACAACCTCACCCAGGTTAATGATGATTCCGGTATCGGCGATCTCTAGTGCGCTCATCGCATTCTGTTCGACTAGAACTACGGTCAGCCCTAACTTGCGACGCAGTTGATCTATGGTTGCAAATATCTGCTCAATAATTAACGGTGCCAAACCGAGTGAGGGTTCATCCAACAATAGTAACTTTGGTCTTGAGACTAGAGCTCTACCAATTGCCAGCATCTGCCGTTCGCCACCTGAGAGAGTATCTGCGCTCTGGCTCATTCTCTGGCCTAATATCGGAAAGAGCTCAACTACCTCTGCGATGGCAGCGTTGGTATCACCCTTATTGCTTCGCCAGATTCCACCTAACACTAAATTCTCTTTCACACTTAACTCAGGGATGACAGATTTGCCCTCGGATACATGGCTAATTCCACGTCGTACTAGTGCATCTGGTCTTTCTCCGAGCATTTCGCACTCATTCCACTGCGCGCTTCCAGATGATGGCCTATTTAGCCCAGAGAGTGCGCGAAGTAGTGTGGTCTTTCCGGCTCCATTGGAACCGATTACCGCTGCAAGTTCTCCGACTTCAACTGAGAATGAGACGCCGCGCAGAGCTTGAATCGCCCCATGAGAGACGCTGAGTGCACGTACCTGTAGGCCGCTCATGGTCTGGCCTTTGATTTGCTTCCAAGATAGGCGTGAATGACCGCTTGGTCTTCTCTGACCTGAGATGGGGTGCCAGAGGCAATTATCTCGCCAAAGTTTAAAACGTAGATCCGATCACAAACTGACATCACCACATCCATATGATGTTCAACGATAATTATCGAGGTCTGAGACTTCAGGTTATTTATTAGGCCATTGAGCCATTCAATATCTTGCGGCCCTAGGCCCCCTGCTGGTTCATCGAGTAATAATATTTCTGGCTCTGCAACTAACGCCCTTGCAATAGAGACTCGCTTGGTATCTGGATAGGCCAGGGTATCTGCGCGGCGCTGGGCAACACCACCTACATAAACTCTTTCAAGTGCTGCCTGCACGCGCTCCTTTAACGCCTTCTCATCTCTCTGGTTTGTCCCAGAGGCAGCTCTTATCAAACCTGACTTGGCAAATTTATTAGCACCAATCATCACATTGTCAAAGACACTCAGATCTGGAAATAATCCAACGCCTTGTAAGGTTCGAGCAATCTTCAGCTTGGCTAATTTATGGGGCTTAGGCCATTTGATGTTCTTGCCATAGAGCTCAAGTGATCCAGAGTCTGGAGTGATGATCCCGCAGAGTGCATTAAAGAGTGTGGTCTTTCCTGCGCCATTAGGACCGATGAGTCCCAAGACTTCACCTTTTCTCAATTCGAGGTTGACTCCATTGAGAGCTTTGAGACCACCGAAGTTTACTGAGAGATTACTAACGGAGAGCAGAACGCTATCTGTCATACGCCCTCTTTCTCATCATGACTTGAAGGGCTTGTGTGTTAGTAGACATGAGGTGCGTAGATTCTAGAGACCCGAGGCCCAATTCGTGTGACAATTTCATAATTAATAGATAACGATGCTGCCCCCCAGTCATCGGCTGTGTACTCACCCTGAGATCCATCACCAAAGACGATGGTCCAATCCCCTGATTTAGCCCCTGAATCCGGACCTAAATCGACTACAAATTGATCCATCGAGATTCGACCGATTATCGGCGCACGTTTGCCATCGAAAAAGACACCAGCATCTTGAGCAATTCGTGGAATACCATCGGCATATCCCATTGCAATAACTCCGAGATACGTCTGCTCTGATGTAACGGCCGCTGCACCATATCCAACCTTTGATCCTGCAGGAACCCTCTTTACAAGGTGCAGCTTCGCCCGAAGTTGCATAGCAGGCTTCAAAGCTAAACTCTTACTATCACCAAGAGTTTTTATATCAGGTGATAATCCATACATAGCGATTCCAGTACGCACTAAATTAAATGTGGCATCAGGATTTTTAAGGGTTGCTGCAGAGTTAGAGAGATGCTTTATCGGTGGATTGATTCCAACGGCGGCAAGATCTGCAACCATTGTATTAAAGCGATTGAGTTGATCGGTATTCTGCTTCTCGTTAGGCTCATCGGCGCGAGCAAAGTGGGAGAAAACGCCAACGACATCTACATGTGAAAAATCAAAAGTTAAAAACTCCTGCCACTCATCTAAAAATCCACCACGTGTCATGCCAGTATCAACTTCAATATGAATGCGTGCATGTGATTTGAGTGCTGAGATCTCTTTGAAGGCTGCAATACATGCAACAGCTACATCGATATCGTGTGTGCGTGCTGCCCTAAAATCTGATCCCGGAGGCAGTAACCAGGCCAAAATGGGAGCGCGCACTCCATGCGTGCGCAGTGCAATAGCCTCTTCTAGTAAGGCAACGCCTAACCAGTCAGCACCACTTTTTTCGGCGACTAAACCAACTTCGATTAATCCGTGACCGTAGGCATCGGCCTTTACAACAGCCAATAGATCCACACCACTCACTGTTTTTAGGTGTGAAATATTTGCAGCGATCGCCGCACTATCAACTCTGGCTTCGGCACGGTGCTCCATTATCGCCGCTCCACTATGACCATGGCCGATGCAATTCCAGCATCATGAGAAAGAGAGAGGTGCACATCAGCCCCATCAACTAAATCAGCGATTTCTCCTCGAAAAAGAAAAACTGGTTTTCCACTCTCCAAATTTAATACTTCAGCATCGTGCCACGGCAACCCCTTGCCCGCACTCAAAGCTTTAGCAAGTGCTTCTTTTGCTGCAAAGCGTGCTGCCAGTGATGCAACTGGCTGTGTGCGCTCTGCGGGGGTAAAGAGTTTTTCAAGTAACCCTGGTGTCCGCTCAAGTGAGGATGTGAAGCGCTCGATATCGACGACATCAATACCGATTCCATCAATCATGGCGTTGAGTCTAGTGCAGTTGGCTCTTAGAGGGAACGTAGCGATCTACTGCAATTACTGCTACTAATAATGCACTTCCGATAAAGAGGCCACCCAACAAATCGGTAAACCAATGTGTGTGACGAATCAGTGAGACGATACAAATAGTTAATGAAATTGTTACCACGCCAGCAGTTGCAAGGCGGCCCTGATATCTATCAACTTTTGCATATCTATAAATCAAGTAGGCCAAAATCCCCCATGATAAAACTGCATTCGATGCATGGCCACTCGGATAGGACATTCCACCTGCATGCAATAAATCAAAACCATCACGCGGTTTGGTACGGCCCAAAATTAACTTAGCAGTTCCAACAACAAAATTTAGCGCCAAGAGTGAGAGAACTGCAAGGTTGAGTGGGCGCCATGTTTTAAATTTGTAGGCAATAAATGCCGCCGACAGAAAAAGTACGGTTGCAGTCAAACCTCGAAGGCCTAAGTCATCCAGTCGCCTGAGAATGAAACCTGCTAACCCAGAGAACTGTGGCTTGGATTGACTATTGATTTCGATGTCATAGGATGCAAGCGGACCATTGGTCAGTACTTGTTGGCTCACAATGAGAAAGCCTAAAAACAGAGCTATAGACCAGCGAAGTGCGCGATTCATTTGCTGGCGACGGTTAACTAACTGTTGATGCACTATTCCACCGTAACGGATTTAGCCAAATTTCTTGGCTGATCGACATCGTTACCACGTGCAACCGCCATTTCATAAGCAAAGACTTGCAGTGGAACCGTTGCAAGCACCGGCTGAAAGAGTGCAGGAACTAACGGAATACGGATGATGTGTTCGGCGCCTTCAACGTGCGCACCCTCTTCGGCGATAACAATGACACGTGCGCCACGGGCTTTGACCTCTTGAATATTGCTCTGCATCTTTTCATCGAGTGCGTGTTCGTGGCCGGGCGGAAAAATTGCAATCACTGGTGTGCCTTTATCAATCAAAGCGATAGGACCATGCTTTAACTCACCGCCTGCAAATCCTTCGGCGTGAATATATGCAAGCTCTTTTAACTTCAGGGCGCCTTCAAGTGCCACTGGATATCCAATATTTCTACCTAGAAATAGGACAATATTATTATCGGCAAAACTGCGAGTTAATTCACGTAATGGTTCAACGGTTTCAAGAATCTGTTCGATCTTACCTGGAAGTGCCAGAAGTTCGGCGTAGAGCTCTACAACTTCTCCATCTTTAAGCGAGCCATTTACTTGAGCTAAATGCAGACCTATTAAGTAAACGGCAATCATCTGAGTCAATAACGCCTTAGTTGATGCCACAGCGATTTCTGGGCCAGCATGGGTATAGAGAACGGCATCTGATTCACGTGGGATTGTCGATGAGTTTGTATTACAGATAGCTAATACGCGGGCACCTGCCGCCTTAGCATGGCGCACAGCCATCAAAGTATCCATTGTTTCACCCGATTGTGAAATGGCAATTACTAATGTACTGGAATCGATTATCGGATCGCGATAGCGATACTCGCTAGCTATTTCAACCTCTACTGGAATCTTGGCCCACTTTTCAATGGCGTACTTTGCGACCATTCCCGCGTGATAAGCGGTTCCACATGCGATAACTGTTATCTTTTTTAACGATCTAATCTCATCGCCACTCATATGTAGTTCATCAAGCAGAATCTGATTGTTATCACTTAAGCGACCAATTAATGTATCTGCAACGGCCTTAGGCTGTTCAAAGATCTCTTTGAGCATGAAGTGGCTGAAGCCACCCTTTTGTGCTGCACTGGCATCCCATGAGATTACATACTCTTTGGGTTTTACTAACACGCCATTTAGATCAGTGATAACAACCGTTGTCGGCGTAATAGTTACTACTTCATCCTGACCAAGCTCTATAGCGCGCTTGGTGTAGTCGATGAAGGCGGCGACATCAGATGCCATAAAGTTTTCGCCGTCACCGACTCCGACAACTAGCGGAGAGTTACGGCGAACACCGACAACTACATCCGGCCGATCTGCATGAATTGCGAGAAGTGTAAATGAGCCGCGAAGGGCCTTGACTGCATCTCGCATAGCTGCGGTTAAATCGCCTTTGTGCTCTTTACGAAGATCGCTGAGTAAGTGGGCAACAGATTCGGTATCTGTTTCAGAGGAAAACTTGTGACCTTTGGCTTCTAGCTTCGCCCGAAGTTCGGTGTAGTTTTCAATAATTCCATTGTGAATAACTGCGAGCTTGCCCTCGTTATCAACATGAGGATGGGCGTTGCGATCAGTTGGCCCACCATGTGTGGCCCAGCGCGTATGGCCGATACCTGAATGTACTAACGGAGTTGATGCATCTAATGAGTTCTCTAAATTAGCGAGCTTACCCGCCCTCTTTTCAATAAATAACTTTCCGGGAACACCTAAAGCAATTCCAGCTGAGTCATACCCTCGATACTCAAGTCGGCGAAGACCTTCAATAAGCGGCGTAATGGCAGATTGTGGCCCGCTGTAACCCACAATTCCGCACATGTGTATCTTTACCCCAGTTCGGCTTTAACGATATCTGCAAGTGATCTGGCAACTTCTTCGGCAAGGCTATCACTGGCCGCCTCAACCATGACTCTAATAAGGGCCTCTGTACCTGATGCTCGTAGTAAAACTCGCCCACTATCTCCAAGTCGATCTTCGGCCGCCTTTACTGCCGATGAGATTGCACTCGATTCTTCAAGCTTTTCTCTCTTCACATCCTTAACATTTATTAAAACTTGCGGAAAGCGCACCATAGTTGCAGCTAGCTCTTGCAAAGTCTTACCCGTACGAACAACCTCTTGCATGATGTGTAAGGCAGTTAAAACTCCATCACCCGTGTTGGCAAGATCGCGCATAATCACATGACCCGACTGTTCTCCACCTAACGAGTAATCATTAGCAATCATGTTTTCTAATACATATCGATCGCCTACTGGTGTAGTGACAACATTAATGCCGGACTCTTTCATGGCTTGCATAAAACCTAAATTACTCATCACGGTTGCAACAACGGTATTGGCTTTTAACTTACCACGCGCTTTGAAGCCACGCGCCAAAATTGTAAGAATATGGTCGCCATCAATCTCATTTCCTGCGCTATCAATTGCTAAACATCTATCGGCATCGCCATCATGTGCGATACCAAGATCGGCGCCCTCTTTGATTACTGCTGCGCGTAATTGCTGCAGATGTGTTGAGCCACAATCCTCATTGATATTCCAGCCATCGGGTTTATTAAAGATCGCAATAACTTCGGCGCCAGCTCGGCGGTATGCCTCAGGTGCAACAACCGATGATGCACCGTTGGCGCAGTCGACAACTATCTTTAAGCCCTGAAGCGAAGTTTCAACCGATGCTAATAGATGCTTTAAATATCGCTCCGTAGCGCTCTCATCGTTAACTGCTCGGCCAACACCCCGGCCCGTGGGACGCTTCCAATCCTCACCCATTCGTGCCTCAATGCGCGCTTCGATCGCATCATCTAACTTGCCACCACCACGGGCAAATAACTTGATTCCATTATCTGGCATTGGGTTATGGGATGCACTAATCATGACGCCAAGATCGGCCTTAGATTCTGCAACTAGATGTGCGATCGCAGGAGTAGGCAAAACACCAACTCGATAGACGTTGATTCCGGCACTTGTTAGACCCGCAACAACGGCCGCCTCTAAGAACTCACCCGATGCCCGTGAATCTTGTCCCACGATTGCAGTTGGACGATGATCTTTATTAGATGAGCTCTCCACTAAAACATGGGCAGCGGCGACAGAGACATCAAGTGCGATTTCAGCGGTGAGCTCGATATTGGCTAAGCCACGGATTCCATCGGTACCAAAGAGTGCCATTGGAACTCCTCTACTTATATGTGAATTAGCGCTTGCTGTATTGAGAGCGCTTACGTGCCTTCTTGAGGCCGTACTTTTTGCGCTCAATTACACGTGCATCACGTGATAAGAATCCAGCTTTTTTCAGTGCTGGACGGTTTGCCTCTTCATCAATTTGATTGAGTGAACGTGCAACACCAAGGCGTAGTGCGCCGGCCTGGCCAGATACTCCGCCACCATTGATACGAGCAAAGACGTCGTACTGGTTTTCAGCACCTACTGTGCGAAATGGCTCTGAGACTGACTGCTGGTGAACTTTGTTTGGGAAGTAATTTTCAAGTGCCTTACCGTTAATGATCCACTTGCCAGTTCCTGGAGTTAAGCGAACACGTGCAACAGCCTCTTTACGACGACCTGTGCCGCCACCTGGAGCCTTGATTGCAGGGCGGTTAGTTGCAGCCGCTGGAGTTGCTGATGTGTATGAAGTAGGAACTTCATTCTCATCGAGATCAGTAAGCGTTGTGTTCTCTGACATTTCCATCCCTTACTTCACGATTTGTGAAACTTGTTCGAATACATATGGCTTTGGTGCTTGTGCTGCATGTGGGTGGTTTGGACCCGCATAAACCTTTAACTTTGATGTGATATCGCGGCCAAGACGGTTCTTTGGAATCATTCCCTTGATCGCTTTTTCTACTGCGCGTGTTGGGAACTTCTCAATGAGCTCGCCGTAGACAGTTGATGTTAAACCGCCTGGAAAACCTGAGTGGTGGTGTGCCCACTTCTGCTTAGCTTTATTACCTGACAAGGCAATCTTTTCTGCGTTAATGATGATGACGAAATCGCCCATATCCATGTGTGGTGCAAAAGTCGGCTTGTGCTTTCCGCGAAGTAGAACGGCGGCATGTGTTGCAAGGCGGCCCAAGACCACATCTTGTGCATCGATGACATGCCACTCACGGACTGCGTCACCGGCTTTTGGACTATATGTACGCACGCTCTTGCCTACCTTCTATTTCGAGTTTTTTCATCAAGCGCCCTCAAAGAGCGCAGAGGAGTAAGGGTACCCGTGCGCGGGGCACGGGTCAAAATGGCGTTTTTGGCTCCATAATCAAGGCTCATTAGGGGTATTCAACGTGGCGAAGGCTCAAACCGCGCGCCTCAAAGACCAAGCTATCGGGCACGCGCTCTTTGTTGGCCAGCATCGCCGCAATCCAGTCGAGATTATTACGGCCCTCCGCTACACACACCACAGCGCCAACTAAGTTGCGCACCATCGAATAGCAAAATCCATCGGCGGCGATATCGGCGATTAAGTAGCCCTCTTCATTGCGGACCCAATGAAAGCGCACAAGATTTCTCACCGTAGTTGCACCTTCTCGAAACTTACAGAAAGCGGCAAAGTCGTGGGTGCCTAGTAGTAGAGCGCTGGCGGAGTTGAGCAGATCTATATCTAGCGTGCGATACCAGGGTGCAACATCTAGGCGGTGCAGCGGAGGCAGAACTCGATTGCCATCTAAAATTGTGTAGCTATAACTGCGCGCAGTTGCGGTAAATCTGGCGTGAAATTCAGTAGTCATAACTCTTACTGTAAGAATTCGAATATCTTCATCGAGCATGCAGTTTAATTTAAAGGCTAGACCATCAACTTCAGTTGCCTGTGGCACATCAACGTGAATTACCTGACCAGTTGCATGTACCCCTGCATCGGTACGCCCGGCAACAATGCTTTCAATTGGGCTCTGCGTTGCCGTTGAAAGCACCTTTTCAATCTCCTCTTGAATTGTCCGTTGATCGGGCTGCTTAGCCCAGCCCGAATAATTAGTTCCGTCGTAGGCTAAATCGATGCGCAAACGAAGAAACCCACTCTCAGGGTAGAGAGTGGGCTCCGACATAAGAATATTTTTCTAAGGTGTTAAGACTTAGTTGTCTTTCTCAGTTAAAACTTCGATTACAGCCATCGGAGCGTTATCACCCTTGCGTGGCCCAATCTTTGTAATGCGTGTGTATCCACCATTACGAGCAGCAAAGCGTGGTCCGATAACAGTGAAAAGCGTATGTACTACGCCCTTATTTGAAATCTGAGCCATAACTTGGCGGCGAGCTGGAAGATCACCCTTCTTAGCGAAGGTAATTAACTTTTCGGCCAATGGACGCAGGCGCTTAGCCTTTGCCTCGGTTGTTGTGATCTTGCCGTGCTCGAACAACTGCTCTGCAAGTGTGCGTAGGAGTAAGCGCTCGTGGGACGGGCCTGAACCCAGACGAGGACCTTTACTTGGTTTTGGCATCTGCTTATCTCCTAGGCCTGCTCTGCTTCGACGAACTC
>CAXNDE010000015.1:0-16762 GCA_964201135.1 Candidatus Planktophila sp. | reverse complement strand
GTCAAGAACGATATTGCAACCGTTGGAATGGGAATCGCGGCATCGATGGGCCAGTTCTTACTTACTGCAGGTGCTCCCGGCAAACGTTATGCAACTCCAAATGCGCGCATCTTGATGCACCAACCACTGGGTGGCATTGGCGGTACTGCAACTGATATCCGAATCCAGGCTGAACAGATGGCGATCACTAAGCGCACAATGGCTGAAATAAATGCCAAGCACACGGGTCAAACACTTGAAAAGATTCTTATCGATTCAGATCGCGATAACTGGTTCAATGCAGTTGATGCCAAGACATACGGCTTCATTGATCACATTGCAACATCTGATGGTCAAGTATTTGGAGGAAAAGCCTAATGAAACACATCCAAGAGATTACTTCTCGCTACGTTCTTCCAACTATCGAAGAAAAGACCGCTTACGGTTTTAAGCGCCTTGATCCATACACAAAACTATTTGAAGAGCGCATTATCTTTATGGGCCAGCCCATCGATGACACTGTTGCTAACGACGTTATGGCACAGTTATTGACACTGGAATCTATGGATCCAGATCGCGACATCATGATCTACATCAACTCACCCGGTGGCTCATTTACCGCCCTCACCGCAATTTATGACACGATGCAGTTTGTTCGCCCCGATATCAGCACAATCTGCCTTGGACAGGCAGCATCTGCCGCAGCCGTAATCCTTGCAGGTGGTGCTAAAGGAAAGCGCTATGCACTCGAGCACTCACGTATCTTGATTCACCAACCATCATCTGAAGGTGGTGGGCAGGCATCTGATGTTGAGATTCAAGCTAAGGAGATCGCACGTATTGCACGTTTGCAAGAAGAGCTTCTTGCACGCCACGTTATTAAATCTGCAGCTGAGATTGAAAAAGATATCGAACGCGACAAGATTCTCACCGCTGCCGAAGCAGTTGAATACGGAATCATTGATCAGGTATTGGCTTCACGAAAGGCCAAGCCAGTTAAGTAGTATCTATTCATGAAACTATTTGAGGCGGGCTCCCTGTGGTCATACAAGGGGTACCGTCTCTTTTGGTATAACACCACAATATTTGTCTTAGGTGCATCGGCATTTCCAATTGCACTTGCAGTAACAGTCTTAGATGCAGGTGGTACTGCTACATCCCTTGGTTTGATTCTCGGTGCTCGTGTATTAGCTGCAGTTGTCTTTTCACCTTTTGCTGGTGTGTGGTCTGATCGTTTACCACGCAAACAGGTAATGATTGTGGCTGATCTTTTTCGCGCAGTTCTTGTCTTTGGAATGGTTTTTATATCAGCCCCAAAACTTCCTCATATTTTATTGGCGTTAGCTGTTTTCTTCATGGGAATCGGTGATGCATTTGGTATGGCATCGGCCGGGGCTATCATGCCCTCGCTGTTGCCCGAAGATAAATTGCCTGCAGGAAACGTTGCCCGTGGAATCGTTGTCAGATCAGCAACAATCATCGGCCCTGGAATCGGTGGAGTTTCAGTCTTTTTAATTGGTGGACGACTGACTTTTCTTTTTACCGCTATCGCATTTGCTGTAGGAACATATTTTCTTATCCAGATAAAAGAGGACATCAACTCGCATAAGAAAGCCCGTGAGCCTTTTATGGTTGAAATGCGTGAAGGACTGCGAACAGTCTGGGAGATTCCATGGATCGGTGCGATGATTGCTATGGCTTCAATTCAATTAATGGTGGTGATTGCTGCAGAAAGCGTCTTGCTTCCGGTTATAACCCGGCGCGAGTTTGGAACCAATACAGCATTTGCGCTCTCGGCCGCAGCTTTTTCAGCCGGTGGAATAATTTCAGCCATTGCCTGTATCAAACTCAAGATCAAGCACCAAGGTCAGTTCTCAGTACTTGTCTGGATGCTCCTAGTGATTACGACGCTCGCGCTAGCATTTCCAATTTCGCAATCCTTTGTAGTTGTTTCATATCTACTTGCTGGTTTTTCAGTCGGTCCGTGGGAGGCTTTCTGGAACTCGGCAATCCAACGCGAAGTCCCGCGCGAATTACAGGGTCGGGTTTTTAGTATCGATCACATGGGCTCGGCGGGTTTGATGCCACTAGGAATGGTCTTGGTAGGTCCGGCGGTAACTCTCTTTGGGGAGAAGGAGTTTTTAATTGGCGCCTCAGTTTTCCATCTAGTTATTTGTCTCCTAGTTTTACTAGTCCCAGGTGTTAAAGATATGAAAATGCCGGCAAAAACAGCGTAATTATTCTCTCGGCGAACAGATACAGGCGTAAATACCAGGGCGAAAAAACCTTTAAGAATCTAAACTTTAGCCATGACAAGAATCGGTGAAACCAGCGACCTGCTCAAATGTTCTTTCTGCGGTAAAACTCAGAAGCAGGTAAAAAAACTTATTGCCGGCCCTGGCGTTTATATCTGCGATGAGTGCATTGAGCTCTGTAACGAGATTATCGTCGAAGAGCTCTCTGAAGCCAACTCACTTGGCTTAGCCGAGCTTCCAAAGCCACACGAGATCTTTGATTTCCTCCATCAATATGTAATCGGACAAGATCGTGCTAAGAAATCACTATCAGTTGCCGTGTACAACCATTACAAGCGCGTTCAAGGTGGACATCGTGAAGATTCGGTTGAATTAGCAAAATCAAATATCTTATTATTGGGTCCAACCGGCTGTGGCAAAACTCTTATGGCTCAGACTTTGGCCCGCATGCTCAATGTTCCATTTGCAATCGCCGATGCAACTGCACTCACCGAGGCTGGATACGTTGGCGAAGATGTTGAGAATATTTTGCTCAAACTTCTTCAAGCCGCCGATTACGACGTTAAGAAAGCTGAAACAGGAATCATCTATATTGATGAGATCGATAAGGTAGCCCGCAAATCTGAGAACCCATCCATTACTCGCGATGTTTCAGGTGAAGGCGTTCAGCAGGCGTTATTAAAGATTCTAGAAGGAACGGTTGCATCGGTTCCACCACAAGGCGGGCGCAAGCACCCACACCAAGAGTTCATCCAAATCGATACGACAAATGTTCTATTTATCGTCGGTGGGGCATTTGCTGGCCTTGAAAAAATTATCGAATCCCGCAGCGGCAAAGCCGGTGTTGGCTTCAATGCAACCTTGCAGGATGCATCCCAAAAGAATCGTCGCGATATCTTTGCCGATGTTATGCCTGAAGATTTATTGAAGTTTGGAATGATCCCAGAGTTCATTGGACGCTTGCCAGTTCTGACCAGTGTTGAAAACTTAGATAAGACGGCGTTAATGCAGATTCTTACCGAGCCAAAGAACGCCCTTGTTAAGCAGTATCAGCGACTTTTTGATTTAGATAATGTAGAACTCGAATTCTCCCCAGATGCCCTCGAAGAGATTGCAGATCTAGCTTTAATTCGTGGTACCGGAGCCCGTGGTCTGCGCGCGATTATGGAGTCTGTACTTCTGGCTGTGATGTATGACGTACCTAGCCGTAGCGATATCGCAAAGGTCTTGGTTACTAAAGACTGCATTGAAACAGGTGCACAACCTGAGTTCATCCTTCATACAGGCGATATTCCAAAGCGCTCTCGAGGTCAAAAGGGTCAAGAGGAGAAGAGCGCATAATCTAGACTGCTCCGTATGTCCCACGAACTAGCTTCCAGCTTTTCACCAGCTGATATCGAAGCAGCCTTGTATGAAAAATGGGTCGCGGCCGGGTATTTCAAAGCTAATTCAACATCTACAAAGCCTGCATTCACAATCGTTATTCCACCTCCTAACGTCACGGGCTCACTACACATTGGCCACGCCCTAGATCACACGTTGCAAGACACCCTCACACGTATGAAACGCATGAAGGGCTTCGAAGCACTCTGGCTACCTGGCATGGATCATGCCGGTATTGCAACTCAGAACGTTGTTGAAAAACAGTTAGAGACGCAAGGCATAACGCGCCATGATTTAGGACGTGAAGATTTTATTAAGAAAGTCTGGGAGTGGAAAAGCGAATCAGGCGGTGTGATTTTAGATCAGATGCGTCGCTTAGGCGATAGCGTCGATTGGTCGCGTGAGGCATTCACTATGGATGCAGGATTATCAACTGCAGTACTTACAATATTTAAGAAGCTTTATGATCAAGGACTTATCTATCGCGCAGAGCGAATCATTAACTGGTGCCCACGTTGTCTAACCGCCCTGTCAGATATTGAAGTTGAACACCAGGATGATGCAGGTGAGTTTGTTCAGGTTCGTTATGGTGAAGGCGACATACAGATTACCGTTGCTACAACGCGAGCTGAAACAATGCTTGGCGATGGCGCAGTTGCAGTGCACCCCGAAGACGCGCGCTATAAGGATCTAATTGGCAAACTGGTTTTGCTCCCGCTTGCTAATCGCTATATCCCAATCATTGCCGATGAGTTAGTCGAGATGGATTTTGGTACTGGTGCGGTAAAAGTAACGGCGGCTCACGATCCCAATGACTTCGAAATGGCAGTGCGACACAACGTTCCATTCGTTGTCATCATGAACGAACACGGTGTTATGGATGGCTCTGGTACTCGCTTTGATGGCATGGATCGCTTTGATGCACGCAAGGCCGTTGTCGAAGCACTTCGCGCAGAAGGTCGTATCGTGGATGAGAAGCGTCCATATATTCACGCCGTTGGTCACTGTTCTCGTTGCGAGACAACTATTGAGCCACGTTTATCAAAGCAGTGGTTCGTAAAAGTCGGACCCCTTGCAAAAGCTGCCGGAGACGCTGTGCGCGATGGCCGCGTAAAGATCGAACCAGAAGAGCTAGCACCGCGATATTTTGATTGGATCGACAACATGCATGACTGGTGTATTTCGCGTCAGCTATGGTGGGGACATCGCATTCCAGTTTGGTATGGCCCTAACAATGAAGTTGTAGTTGTTGGTCCAGGAGATGTTGCACCTGCTGGCTACATACAAGATCCAGATGTTTTAGATACATGGTTCTCATCGGCACTTTGGCCATTTTCAACCCTGGGTTGGCCAACACAATCCGATGATTTGAAGAAGTTCTACCCAACATCTGTCTTAGTTACAGGCTATGACATCTTGTTCTTCTGGGTCGCGCGCATGATGATGTTTGGTTTATTTGCAATGGATGGTGTTCAGCCATTCCATACAATCGCACTTCATGGTTTGGTGCGCGATCAGTTCGGCAAGAAGATGTCGAAATCTAAGGGCAACACAGTTGATCCCATTGAGTTTATGGATAAGTACGGAGCCGATGCCCTGCGCTTTACGCTGGCACGTGGAGCTAACCCGGGTAAAGATCAAGCCTTAGCCGAAGACTGGATCGGTGGCTCACGTAACTTTGCGACAAAGCTCTGGAATGCAACGCGCTTTGCAATGATTAATGGTGCAACCGTTAACGGTGCTCTACCTGATCTGTCTTCACTGAACGCTATAGATAAATGGATCTTGAACCGCTTATCAGAAACGATTTCAGAGGTCGATTCACTTCTGGAGCAGTACGAGTTCGCACGTGCCTGCGAGTTGATGTATCACTTTGCTTGGGATGACTTATGCGACTGGTATCTCGAGCTTTCCAAAGAAAGCTTCGCATCGGGAGATTGCGCCGATACCAAGCGGGTTTTGGGCTTTGTATTAGATCAACTATTTCGCTTGATGCATCCAATCATGCCATTTATTACCGAAACTATGTGGACTGCCCTGACCGGGGGAGAGTCACTAGTAATTGCCCAATGGCCAGTTGCTCATCCAGAGCACCTCGACAAAAAGGCAGAAAAGCTAATCGTCGAACTTCAAGAGATTATTACCGATGTCCGTAGATTCCGAAATGATCAAGGCATCAAGACATCACAGAAGATTCCCGCCCGTTTTATAGCTCCGGCAAATATTAATGAATACGCAGGTGCAATGGCCTTTGTTTTGCGCCTGGAACTAGGGGAGATCACACCGAGCGCTCACTGCGAAATCGGTTTAGTAAAAGTTGAGTTTGATTTAACTGGTTCAATCGATGTCGCAGCCGAGCGCGCACGTCTTGAAAAGGATTTAGCTACCGCGCAGAAAGATAAGCAAACAGCTGAAGTTAAGTTAAATAATCAAGGCTTCATGGCAAAGGCACCCGATTCGGTGGTCGTTGAAATCCGTGAGCGTTTAGAAAAGACAACTGCCGATATGCAACGTATCACTGCGCAGTTATCACAGCTTCCAAAGCCATGATTATCTCACCCGATGATCAAGAGCGTGTAGATGCCATTGAGCAGGCCTTACTTGCTCGCTGGCCTGAGGTTCGAATTTCGCCAACAACTGAGCGCATTGCAGCCCTTGTAGATATTTTAGGTTCGCCTCAGTTAACGTATCCAACGATTCATGTCGGTGGCACTAACGGCAAGACTACGACTTCACGTATGATCGACTCACTTTTATTTGCACACGGCCTTCGTACTGGCCGTTTTACCAGTCCTCATCTTGAGACATACCGTGAGCGCATCGCAATTAACGGAGAGCCTATCGACCCAAAGGATTTAATCTTTGCTTACAACGATATCGCTGCATATCTAGATCTCATTGATACAAAGTTTAACAATCCAATATCTTTCTTTGAGGCCGTTACAGCGCTTGGTTTTGTCGCATTTGCCGAGCACCCCGTAGATGTAGCTGTCATTGAAGTGGGCATGGGTGGGGAATGGGATGCAACAAATGTTATCGATGCCGATGTATCGGTTCTCATGCCAATTGGCTTTGATCACATGGAGTACTTAGGCCACACTCTTCATGAGATCGCGGCAACGAAGGCGGGCATCATTAAAGAGGGTGGATTCATTGTGTTGGCCCAGCAAGAGCCAGAGGCTGCAAAAGAGTTGATTCGTAAGGCGGCCGAAGTCGGCGCCGATGTTGTGCGCGAAGGTATCGAATACTGCGTTGCATCACGGGCAGTTGCAGTTGGGGGGCAGTTGATCACTATCACTGGCCTGCACGATACGTATGGTGATATTTTCCTGCCATTACACGGCAAGCACCAGGCCGCTAACGCTGCAAGTGCGCTCGTTGCCGTCGAAGCCTTCTTTGGTGATCAACCATTAGATATCGACGCAGTGCGCGCCGGTTTTGCCGCCGTTACTTCACCTGGGCGCTGTGAGGTTGTACATCGAGACCCTACGATAATTTTAGATGCCGCTCATAATCCTCATGGCGCTAAGGCACTGGCCGAGACATTAGCTCACGAGTTTAACTTCGATGAGATCATCGCCGTTGTAGGCGTATTTGGGGATAAAGATGCCACTGGAATCTTGCAAGAGCTCGAGCAAATCGTCGACCATGTCATCGTTACTCAAAGCTCATCGACTCGGGCAATGAGTTCGGGGGAGTTAGAAAAGATTGCATCCACAGTTTTTGGCCCTGATCGGGTATGTGAAGTCAGTGATTTGTACGCCGCTATTGATAGCGCAGTTACAGATGCAACCCGCCCTCTAAGCGAGGATACAATTGGAATCATCGTGACTGGTTCAGTTGTGACTGTGGGCGAAGCACGAAGCTATCTACGAAAGAGGTTCACGCAATGAGAGCTCTTGGTGCTTCAGTATTAGTCATGGAGTCTTTGACTTTAGGTTTTGCAATTCTGCTTGCGATCAAAGATCAGTCAACAGCTGGAGTTATCTACGGCTCAATTATCGCGCTACTTTTATTCTTAACGGCCGGACTTCTCAAGCGACGTTCAGGTTTCTATATCGGCTCGGTGCTGCAGATTTTCATGATCGCCTTTGGCTTTTTTGTCCCATCCTTTTTCATCATGGGGGTGATTTTCATCGGGTTGTGGGCCGCGGCCATTATTGTGGGGCGAAAGGGCGAGGCCGCTCGCGCAGCCCATCTGGCTTCCCAAGCGCAAAAGGACTAATACACTAGGCGAGTGAGCACAGAGAAAACACTAATCCTTGTAAAGCCAGATGGCGTCGGCCGTGGCTTAGTTGGCGAAGTTATCTTCCGCATTGAAAGTAAGGGATATGCCATCGATGCTGTGCGCATGCTCAAGGCAGATCGTTCGCTACTGGAAAAACATTACGCCGAACATGTTGGTAAGCCATTTTACGAACCATTAGTTGAGTTCATGATGTCTGGCCCAATCGTTGCCATCGTGGCATCAGGTAACCGAGTTATTGAAGGCTTCCGTTCACTTGCCGGTGTCACAGATCCAACCCTTGCCGCACCTGGCACAATTCGTGGAGACTTAGCACGAGATCAAGGCACCACAGTTGTACAAAATATTGTGCATGGATCAGATTCACCTGAATCTGCTGCGCGTGAGATTGAAATTTTCTTCCCCAAATAATCAAGGAGCATAAAAGATATGAGCGTACAGAACAGAATGTCATTTATCGGCCGTGATATGGCTGTTGATTTAGGCACAGCAAACACGCTTGTCTATGTGCGCGGACGTGGCATAGTCTTGAACGAGCCATCAGTTGTTGCCGTCAACCAAGATACTGGCGGAATTTTAGCCGTTGGTCTTGAGGCTAAGAAGATGATTGGCCGTACTCCTGGAAATATCGTTGCCATCCGTCCCCTTAAAGATGGCGTCATCGCCGACTTTGAAACAACCGAGCGCATGTTGCGCTACTTCATCCAAAAAGTTCACCGTCGTCGCTATTTAGCCAAGCCACGTATCGTCGTTTGTGTCCCATCAGGTATCACAGGTGTTGAGCAGCGCGCGGTAAAAGATGCTGCATATGCAGCTGGTGCTCGCAAGGTTTATATTATTGAAGAGCCAATGGCAGCGGCTATCGGTGCTGGACTTCCAATTCACGAACCAACTGGAAACATGGTCGTAGATATCGGTGGCGGTACAACTGAGGTTGCAGTTATCTCACTTGGCGGAATCGTTTGCTCATTATCAATCCGTGTTGGCGGTGACGAACTCGATCAATCGATTATTAACTGGGTTAAGCGTGAATTCTCACTACTTTTGGGAGAGCGCACTGCTGAGGAGATAAAAATGGCAATTGGTTCGGCTTATCCATTAGCCGGCGAAAACGACGCTGAAATCCGTGGCCGTGACTTAGCAACGGGCCTGCCAAAGACAATCGTTGTATCGGCTGCCGAAATTCGCAAAGCGATTGAAGAGCCAGTCAATGCAATCATTAATGCGGTAAAGAGCACACTCGATAAGACTCCACCAGAACTCGCATCCGATCTTATGGATCGCGGAATTGTTTTAACTGGTGGCGGGGCATTATTGAAGGGGCTTGATGAGCGACTTCGCAAAGAGACTGGAATGCCTATTCACGTTGCAGAGCGTCCGCTCGATGCAGTTGTTGAAGGCTCTGGTAAGTGCATCGAAGAGTTTGAAGCCTTAGAGAAGGTCTTAATCTCCGAACCACGTCGATAGGGCCTTTAAGAGATGCGTAAGGGCAGTGAAGGTCGAAGCCGACTGCTTTTAATCATCCTTATCGTAACTGCTCTTTTTCTTATAACTCTTGACCTGCGTGGTGTTGGCATACTCGAAGGTGCACGCCAAGGTACGCAGACAATTCTCTCGCCCTTCCAGCGTGCAGGAAACGTGGTACTCACACCATTTAAAAATTTCTTTTCAGATATTACTCACTTGGGACGAACCCGCAATCAGATTGAAAAACTACGTGCCGATAACAATTTATTAAAGACACAGTTAGCAAATCGAAAAAATGCCGATGCGCAATTAGATCAGTTAAAAAGTATTTTAGATTTAGCTGGAACCGCTGGATTTAAAGTAGTTAACGCTCGGGTCATTAGTCAGGGATCTAGTCAATCTTTTGCACAGACAATAATAATCGATACTGGATTAAATGCTGGAATTAAAAAGAACATGACTGTCCTATCAGAGTTTGGAATTGCCGGAGTTGTGAAGGATGTCTACCCCAATTCAGCTTTGATATCTTTGGCGACAGATCCCTCATTTCGAATCGGTATCCGAATCGCTGGCAGCCAACAGATTGGGATACTTTCAGGTCGTGGCAATCGCTCTGCCAGCCTGCAGCTAATCGATAACTTAACGAGTGTTAAGGTCGGCGATATCTTGCTCTCGCGCGGAAGTGTTGCTAATAGGCCCTTTGTGCCAGGTGTACCCGTGGGCTATGTAACTGCAGTCGATAACTCAGCCGGTGCAATAGCCCAAAGTGCAGTAGTTCATTTATACACGAACTTTTCAACGCTAGGCGTAGTTGCTGTAGTTGTCGGAGCCCCGGTTAGTAATCCTGGTGATGCACTTGTACCAGTGAAGCCACAACCAACTCCCGTCCCAACCGTCACAATTTATGTAACACCATCACCGACTCCGACGAATTAATTACAGATGATTACGCGCCAGTTATCTATCGCTATTCCAATCTTTATTATAATTTTCGTGGTGCAAGAAGCTGTAATCAATCAATTTCGCTTGGCAGGTGGTGGCTTCTCGCTGCTGCTTATTTTTACTCTCATCTGGGCAGTTCTGAGTTCACAGGAGATCGCAGCAATCGGGGGCTTTATTGCAGGGTTGTTGATGGATCTTTCACCCAGTTCAAGTGGCCCAATTGGTCAATGGACTTTACTGATGATTACTGCCTGTTATGCGGTCTCATATCTGGGATCTGGAAAGGAGAGTTTGTCAGGCAATCCTTTGGGTTTAACCTTTTTTGCAACCAGCGCAGTTTTATTTATTGAAATCGCCTACCTCGTTACTGGAGCTTTACTCGGGGTTCAGACTGGTAGCTTCGGGCAGATTCTTATTACTCTCTTCGGAATATCAATCTGGAGCTTAGTTGTAACGCCAATCCTCTTACCTCTATTTTCACGTCTTCATGCATTTACCTTTAATACGCGGTCGGCGATATGAACCAACGCTCACGCCTTAACTTACTTGTCGTACAGATTCTAATAATCTCACTTCTCGTCGCACTCTTTGGCCGCTTGTTTTATCTACAAATCGCTGCCGGCCCAAAGTACCGCGATGCGGCGCTGAGTATTCAAAGCCGCGATGTTGCATCACCTGCTACCCGCGGATTAATCGTGGACTCATCTGGTGTGCCTTTAGCCCTTAATAAAGTTGGACTTGCAATAACTATTGATCGAATCGTCATAGATAAGCAGCCCGATAAAGGCGTTGACGTTATGCAGCGTCTCAGCAGATTATTAAAACTGCAGTATGCCGATGTTTATCGCAACACACGTTTGTGTGGCGAACTACCAAAAGGTCAAAAGGCCGGTTGTTGGACGGGCTCAAGGTTTCAACCAATACCTATTACTAAAGAGGCAGATCCCGATATTGCGCTACAAATCGTTGAGCGCTCAGATCAATTTCCGGGAGTAGATGCTCAGCCGATTGCGATTAGAAACTATCCAGGAGTAGCTGGTGTAAATGGTGCGCATGTTCTTGGCTATGTTGGCCCGTTGACTGAAAGCGATCTTGCAAAGGATAATGGAAAGCAGTATTACCGCAGCGAAACAATTGGCAAATCTGGTTTAGAGATTATGTATGACTCATACCTGCGCGGTATCCCTGGAATCCGTACCCTAACAGTTGATCGTAAAGAGGTGATTACCTCTCAGGGAGAAAACAAAGCTCCAATCGCCGGTGATCATTTAGTGACCTCCCTTGATGCACGCTTGCAGGCAGCCGTTGAAGTTGCACTGGCCGATGCGGTACAACGTGGACGCGCAAATGGAAATACATCTGATTCAGGTGCTGCAGTTGTTATGGATATACGAAATGGGCAGATTTTAGCCATTGCCTCTTACCCAACGTATGACCCTAATGTTTTTGAAAAGGGTTTAACGGTTGCGCAGGCATCAGATTTATTCAGTGAGAAGAAATCTGTTCCAGCACTCTCACGTGCGCTGCAGGGTTTATTTGCACCGGCTTCGACCTTTAAATCAGTCTCGGTTATAGCCGCGGCAACCGCTGGATATAACCTGAAGACGTCATATAACTGTCCGGCCGAAGTGCAGGTTGGAACCCGTGCCTTCCAGAACTTTGAAAGTAGATCACAGGGCGTTATGAGTTTGAAGACAGCAATTGCAGTTTCATGCGACACGATCTGGTACCGCATTGCATTTGATGAGTGGTTGCGCGATGGTGGCCTGCGTCCGAAATCAAACCCCAACGACTACTTCTTTAAAGCTGCACAGAGCTTTAATATCACGCAGAGGGTGGGTATCGACCTCCCCTCTGAATCATCATCCCGCTTAGCCGACCGTAGCTATAAAAAGAGTTGGTATCAGCAGAATAAGGATTTTTACTGCAACTATAAGGAGCGCACAACTAAGGCCCAACAAACACCGTTTTTACTTCTTCTGGCCAAAGAAAACTGTGTCGATGGAGATAAGGTCCGCGCAGGAGATGCCGTTAACTTTTCCATCGGTCAGGGTGACACAGTTGTAACACCACTTAAGTTAGCCCAGATGTATGCAGCCATCGGTAACCGCGGAACGATCTGGCAGATGATGGTGGGTAAGGCCATAGTTAAGACCGATGGCACGGTCGTTAAGACGATGACACCCAAGCAGTTAGGAACATTGACTGCATCTAAGGAGGCTCTAGATTTTCTACATGAGGCACTGCGCGAAGTTGTAACGGCAGGAACCGGCGCCGGAGCATTTGCAGGCTTCCCCGTTCCTGTCAGCGGTAAGACTGGTACAGCTGAAGTTTTTGGACGCAACTTAAATGGCTCCCTTAAAGACAACACATCATGGTTTGCATCCTATGCACCAACTAACAAACCTCGCTATGCCGTTGTCATGATGGTCAGCCAGGGTGGATTTGGAGCATCGACATCGGGTGTCGGTGTTCGAAAGATTTATGAA
Organism: Candidatus Planktophila sp.; assembly: GCA_964201135.1. Classification (GTDB taxonomy): domain Bacteria; phylum Actinomycetota; class Actinomycetes; order Nanopelagicales; family Nanopelagicaceae; genus Planktophila. The sequence goes on along the minus strand of CAXNDE010000015.1, from coordinate 4,001 downwards.
ACACTCTTTGGCGTTAAGGAAAATAAAGTAATACCCGGAGCGGCAATCTTCCCTGATGGCAAACCCCCAACAGCACTTCCTAAGATTTCTCCTGCAACTAAGCCTAAGGTTGCGCCATGAGCCAGATATCTGCCCGTCAACGTCTATATCGACGCAACCGATCTTCGATCTTTCATGGTTTTGATCCAGTTCTGACTATCGCTGTCGGGCTACTACTTTTCATCGGAACTCTGCTGGTCTATGCGGCAACGCGTGATTGGTATGCGCGCAATGGTTTAGATCCGCAGTATTACCTCAAACGCCACGTTATTAACATCGCAATCGGTGCTCTGTTGGCATACGGCACAACTGTTATTGACTATCGATTATTGCGGGCATATACCCCGATTTTCTGGGGCTTGGGAGTACTTGGGCTGATAATAGTTTTGATTCCGGGTCTTGGTAGTACGGTAAATGGCGCACGTGCATGGATCTCACTTCCTGGCGGATTTCAAATTCAACCGGCAGAGCTGGCCAAAATTGCAATCATCATTGGAATGTCGCTCTTGTTATCAGAGCGAACGCACGACAGTGATGAGCCAACATCTCGTGACGTACTACAGGCTTTAGTAGTTGCAGGAATCCCAGCGCTGCTCATTCTCGTGCAGCCCGATATGGGTACTGTATTTATAATTAGTGCATCGGTCATCACAATCATTGCCGTTTCAGGTGCTCCATCGCGCTGGGTTGTCGGCTTACTGGTACTTGCGATTGTGGTTGCAGTAGTTGCAACTAAGACAGGTGTAATAAGCGAGTACCAACTCAATCGCTTGCAGACATTTGTCGATCCAACGGCCGATTCACAAGGGGCTGGCTATCAACTGCGACAAGCCCGCATTACCGTTGGTTCAGGTGGATTAATTGGAACTGGCTTATTTAATGGACCACAGACAAATGGCCGATTCGTGCCAGAGCAGCAGACAGACTTCATCTTTACAGTCGCAGGTGAAGAGCTTGGATTTTTGGGCAGCGGACTCATTATCTTTTTATATCTTTTGATTTTGATGCGGGCCTTTACAATTGCTCGGCGAACCAGTGACCCATTTGGTCGATTAATGGTGACAGGCGTCATCGCCTGGTTTGCCTTTCAGGTCTTTGAAAATATCGGCATGACCTTAGGCCTCATGCCGATGACGGGTGTTCCACTGCCATTTATCTCCTATGGTGGCTCTTCGATGTTTGCCACTTTGATCGGATTTGGACTCCTGCAGAACGTCCACGCCCGCTCACGGGGCTAAAGCCCCTCAAAAGTAGGTAATTTCGCCCGGCTCTGCCATACTTATCGCAACAGTTCAGCGCGGCTCGCGAATCCTTCGCGGCAAAAGCCCAGCGCGGACAGGTTAAAGAAAAACCTAAACGGGATTTTTTACAGAGAAGCGTTTTTTAATAAGCGCATAGAGGATTTGGTGAGATGGCTATTGGGCCTAAAACACCGCGCAAGCGTGCGGTTAAGAAGAGCGCTACTAAGGCAGAACCACGTGTTACCGAGGTAACCAGTGAGGAAGTAAAGAAACCTGTGCGCAAAAAAGCGGCAGCGGTTCCAGTTCCGATTTTTCAGGCCGCACCGGATGAGCCCGTTGCAAAGGCGGTGCGTAAAAAAACCGCCCTGGCACCCGAGCCGGTAAAGGCTGAAGGCGCGGTAACTACTGACTCAGATGATGCCGAAGATCGTGCAAACCGTAACCGCCGCCGCCGTCGTGGTGGGCGGGGGCGCCGTAAGCCAGGTGCCGATGGTCCAACCACCAATGAAGAGACGAGTACTGATTCAAGTGAGGATTCGGCAGAGGGTTCAACACATCGCCGCCGCCGCCGCCGTGTAGCGGGCTCTGATGGAGTTACTCCAGGGGAGAGCGTTGAAGAAGATGGCGTAGTAACAGTTGTTAAGGTCCGAGAAGTTCGTGAGCGTCCGGCGCGAGCTGCACGTCCAGAGCGCGCCGAACGTCCAGAGCGCCGCAGTGGACGGCGTGATCGCAATGATCGAGGTGGCCGCAGCGAGTATCGCGAGCCATATCGCAAGCGCGGAACAATCATTACAGATGGCGAGTTCTTAGCTCGTCGCGAAAACGTAGATCGCGAGATGTTAGTACGACAGATTGCAGATCGTACGCAGATTGCAGTTATTGAAGATGGCATCATGGTTGAGCACTATGTCAACCGCAATAGCAACGTTTCATACGTAGGTAACGTCTACTTAGGTCGAGTACAAAACGTTCTGCCATCTATGGAGGCAGCCTTCGTCGATATCGGCAAGGGCCGTAACGCAGTTTTGTATGCCGGTGAAGTTAACTGGGATGCTGCAGGAATTTCAGAGTCCGAACCACGCAAAATTGAAACAGTGTTAAAGAGTGGACAGAGTGTTCTTGTTCAAGTTACTAAGGATCCAATCGGACAAAAAGGCGCTCGCCTTACAAGTCAGATTTCATTGCCAGGACGCTACGTTGTCTATGTCCCAGGTGGTGGAATGTCAGGTATTTCAAAGCGGCTCCCAGAGTCTGAGCGCACACGCTTAAAGGCAATCCTTAAAAACTTAATTCCTGAGAGTGCTGGTGTAATTGTTCGTACCGCTGCAGAGGGAGTCAGTGAAGAGGATCTCACAAGTGATGTCGCCCGTCTTAAAGCACAGTGGGATGATATTTATGCAAAGAGTGAGAATCCAAACTTTCATCCACCTACCGCTCTTTATCAAGAGCCAGATCTTGCTGTACGTGTTATTCGCGATATCTTCAACGAGGATTTCCGCAAATTAACTGTTCAGGGATCTAGTGCGTGGGATGAAGTAACAAGCTATCTCGGCTTTATCGCACCAGAGCTAACAATCAAGATTGAAAAATACACGGGCACTGGAGATTTATTTGCAGATTTCCGTGTTGAAGAGCAGTTAGCAAAGGCCTTTGATCGCAAGGTATATCTACCATCAGGTGGATCACTTGTTATCGATCGTACCGAAGCAATGATCGTTATCGATGTTAACACCGGTAAGTTCATTGGTAAGGGCGGAAACCTTGAAGAGACTGTTACTAAAAACAACTTAGAGGCAGCCGAAGAGATTGCACGCCAACTACGTCTTCGCGACTTAGGTGGAATCGTTGTTATCGATTTTATTGACATGATTCTTGAATCAAACCGCGACATGGTTCTGCGCCGTTTAGTTGAATCCCTTGGACGCGATCGCACAAAGCACCAAGTTGCAGAGGTTACTTCTCTTGGTCTAGTTCAGATGACGCGCAAGCGCGTGGGCCAAGGTTTAATTGAAGCCTTCTCAACAACATGTGATTCATGTAGCGGTCGCGGAATTCATATTCATATGGAGCCGGTCAAGATGAAGGCGCCAATGCCTCAGCTCGATGTCCCATCATCTAAGCATGAAGATGCCGATGAAAAAGATGCCACTGAGCACGAGTTCCGTGAGTCAATCAATGCCGATGCACCAGTTGCGCAGATCGCTCCTAAGGGAGCTCGCAAGCGTCGTCGCGCCTCCTCTTCAGGCATCATTACCGCCTAATTTGAGCCTAAAGGCCTGAACGGGTAACCTTTACCCTTCATCAACTACCAGAGTCCGGAGTACCACAGCGTGGCAAATATCAAGTCTCAGATCAAGCGCATTAAGACCAATGAGAAGGCACGCCTTCGCAACAAGTCTGTGAGCTCATCTATCAAGACCGCTGTCCGTAAATTCCGTGATGCATTAACTGCTGGCGATGCCGCTGCAATCACAACTGAACTTCGCACCGCTTCACAGGCACTCGATGTTGCAGTTCAAAAGGGTGTTCTGCACAAGAACTCTGCAGCCAACAAGAAGTCATCAATGGCTAAGGCTGCTGCCAAAGCCGGCTCACGTTAACTCTTCTCACTCTATAAAGCGAGGCTAGGTTCATGCCTGCAATCTCACTTGCTAAGGCGCCGCAACCAGCTTCAACTGATCCGGCGCAGATACGTAACTTCTGCATCATCGCTCACATTGA
>CAXNDE010000014.1:0-17863 GCA_964201135.1 Candidatus Planktophila sp. | reverse complement strand
CCATGAAACTCTCAATCTCAGAAATCAATGTGCGGCGATTTGGTAGACCAGTTAACTCATCTGTGCGCGCCAAAATACGTTCATGGCCAATATTTTTTGCCGCTTTGAGTGCGATAGTCATGCGAATGAAGGCTAAGAGCAGGGTTGTGATTGCAGGGATCAAGACAAAGTTTGGGAAATAACCGGGTCGAAGTGCGATGAGGGCTAAGAGGGTTGCACTTAAGAAAACTGAGAGTGTAATCAAAATCGGATTAGTACTCTTATCATCGAGTGAGTCAGAGCCCACGCAGTGAAAACTTAGCGCAATCATGAGAAGCCCTAAGAGCCAACCATCGTCAATGAGAGATCCAAAGGTATAAGTATTATTGATATGCATTCCAAGATAGAGAAAATCAGTTATAGAAAAGGTTAAAACACCAGTTGCAAGAACTAACCCACGCTTAGATGAGCCTTGTGCCAAAATTGTGGCTAGAGTCAGTGAGAGCAGAATCAAATCCGCTATGGGATAGATGATTGCAAAGAATGTTTGGACAAGATCGCCATTGAAGTGCGGTAGTACAGGCTTAAGGAAAAATGTAGTGCCTAATGTAGTTAGACCTAGACCTACGATAGATGTATCAAAGATTTCAAGAGTCGAAAACTTGCGACTTGGAGATAGTAAGCGTGGCAGAGCAATTATGGCCAAGGGATAGAGGAGTAGGTATGCGATATTGGAGAGCAGTTGTGTGGGTGCACTTATAAGAAAGTAGGAGGAGATACTTGAGATAAGAGAGCCACTAAGCCATAAGCCAATCGCTGCTGCAATAAGTGGCTGGGCAAAGCGGTCGTTGACTCGCGGGGCGCTCATAACAACTGCTATTGCAGTCAGTGCAATCGCGTTATAGAGGTAGAGCTCACTCCACATACCTTTCATGGAGGGGACAAGATTTAAGAGCAGATGGATTACCAGAAGCACGGGAGCGAGGAAGAGAAGTAGCCTCGTGCGCATGTACTCAACCTAGGCACATGTGCGCCAGAATTAAATAGGGAAAGCCCCATTATTAGAATGGATGAGGAGCTCACCCATCTATTGCAGAGTGGGAGCTATAAGCCTTTAGTGCAAATCAATAAGGCAGTCGATTTGGAATCTGCGATGCTAGCGGCTAGTTCAACTGGCTTGCTTACTGCAACGGCCTTTGATGCTTCAAGTTTGCGAATTGTGGCGGTTATAGCATTAATCTTGCTGGTATAGGCACGCGCTGCCGATGTCCACGAACCAACGGCAGTTGTGAGAGCCTTCTTTGCTGTGGCCAACTGTGCCGCCGCTGTCGCATCTGCTGGTACCGGCAGAAGAAGTGCTGCAGACAATTTCACTTTAGCCGCCGCCTCACGCGTAATCATTTCATCTAGCTTTACTTGAATCTCTGCTTTATTTGTAATCTCATTTGCGATTCCAAGATCAATAACTGGAATTTGGGCAGTGTAATTTGCTGAAATTGCAGCAGAAGAATTTTTTGCTTTAATATAGCCATTAGCAGAAAGAAGGCAGTCATTTGATAGCCAGGTCAACTTTTTACTTGTTGACAAGGGATTCTTTGCACACTTGTATTTTCTACCGCTAACGGTTGTTGAGGCACCTGACTTCGTGCAAGTAACACCATTTGAAATAGGGGCAGCAGTAGCAGGGGAGGCAGTTAGTACGCCTGAAGCGAGGATGATTGTGACACCGACTGCTGCAAGTTTACGCATGTGAAAACCTCCATTGAGAATTTGCTAATCCTATCTAGCGGGGCTTTAAGGGCCTTTAGTAACACGCCAATAATTCAGTGAATTCAATGTGAGTTTAACGGCGCTGCTTTACCCGAACGCTCATTCCGAATTTTCGCACCATGGGACGAGGCGCAATACTCATGATCAAAGCTAATAACTTGTACTGCCAACCCGGGATGGAGATCGCCTTACCCTTAATAGCATCGCTCCAAGCTTTTGCCACAAGTTTGTCGGCATTGAGCCACATAAAGGTAGGTAGCCCCTTCATAGACATTCGGCCCCGCTGATGAAACTCGGTTCGAGTAAAGCCTGGACACAACGCACATATCTTTACCTTCGTGCCAGAGAGCTCAGTATTGAGAGATTCAGAGAGCACCGTGAGATAAGACTTCGATGCACTGTAAGTACCACTAGCGATAAAACCAGCAACAGATGAGACATTGATGATGATGCCATTATCTCGGGCCTTCATTCCAGGTAGAGCCACATGCATCAATCGCATAGGAGTTCGCACCAAAACATCGAGCATGTTTTGCTCGGCATCTAATGCGCTAACGGTAAAGGCCTTATTGATTCCAAAGCCAGCATTATTAATCAGAACGTCGATTTCATTATCGGCAATATAACGTTCAACAAGAGCGCATCCTGCATCAGTTGAAAGATCAGCTTGTAGTACGACGGTTTCAACTCCATAGATGCTCTGGAGCCCAGTTGCTCGCTCATGCAGACGCGGTAAGTCACGGGCCACAAGTACGACGTTGTAGCTATTGGATGCAAGTAGTCGAGTAAAACTTTCGCCGATACCAGAAGTTGCCCCAGTGACTAAGGCCCAAGATCGCATTACTCTCCTAAGAAATCTTTAGTGCGCCAACTGCACCGGCTGGTACAAATGGTTGGTTGGGTGCGATGGGGAAAATACGTTGGTACTTTGCGCCCTGTGCTGGACGAAGATCTGCATCACCTTTGTTTGGCCACATGGATAATGCGCGCTCGGCCTGTGCGGTAATAGTAAGTGATGGATTAACTCCAAGGTTGGCGGTGATAGTCGAACCATCCACGATATGCAGCGTTGGATAGTTATAGACGCGATGATAAGGATCGATAACGCCATGCTCGGCATCTTCTCCAATTACACATCCACCAACAAAGTGAGCGGTAAAGGGCGCATCAATAAGATCGCCAATATGTCCACCTGCGATCCCCCCATGTTTATCGGCGATGCGTCGTACGACCTCGTTGGCCGCAGGAATATAGGTGGCATTTGGTTTTAGCGGATCATTTGTAGATGTTAAATGCCAACCAAATAAGCCCCGTTTTCCGCTAACGGTTACAGATGAATCCACATTTTGCATCGTGAGTGCAATTACTGTGCGCTGGCTCCAGCGACGAACATTGAGAATCTTTCCGAGTAGTGATGGATTGGCAATGAACTGTTTGAGCCAGTGTTTCCTGCGCCCCTTCGAGTCATAGCCATCGGTCATGATGGTCTGCATTAAGCCCATAAAGTTACTGCCCTTGCCATATCTGACGGGTTCGATATGCGTGTGCTCATCGGGAAAGAATGAGGATGTAATCGCACTTCCAGTGCTGAAATCAATCTCGGTATTAGGCATCATCGCACCGGTAATCGCCTCACTATTAGTACGAGAGAGCTGGCCTAAACGGCTAGATAATTGAGGAAGCGACTTTCGCTTCATTGCATGCAGAAGCCTTTGAGTGTTATATGTTCCGGCCGCAACAATAACTTGATTAGCCTTGAACTTAATGACCGTTGCAAAGGGATCATTGCTCTTAACGGCTCGAATCTCCCATGTGCCATTAACGTTTTGTGAAAAGGATTTAACGGTAGTCATAGGAAAGACCTGTGCACCGGCAGATTCAGCCAGACCTAAATAATTCTTAGGTAGAGTATTTTTTGCATTAAATTGACAGCCAGTCATACAGGCACCGCACTGTTGGCAGCCATTTCGATCTGGACCAACTCCGCCGAAGTATGGATCTTTAGCAGCAACACCTTTACCCTCACCAAAGTAGATACCAAGAGGCGCCATCGCAAATGTATGCCCAACACCCATCTCTATTGCAACATCTTTCATCGCTTGATCACTAGGAGAAAAATATGGATTTTCAGCTACACCTAACATGCGCCGTGCTTGATCAAAGCATGGCTCGAGCTCTGCTTTCCAATCGGTAATCGATGCCCACTGTGCATCATTAAAATATGCATCGCCTGGCTGATACAGAGTATTTGCATAGACAAGTGAGCCTCCACCGACGCCGGCACCAGCCAAAACCAATACATCTGGCAGTACATGAATGCGTTGGATCCCGTAGCAACCAATCGCTGGTGCATAGAGAAACTTGCGTAACCGCCATGATGTCTTAGGAAAATCCTTATCGCGAAATCTCCGCCCCGCCTCTAGAACTGCAACGCTATAACCCTTTTCACGCAGGCGCAGCGCTGAAACCGATCCGCCAAAGCCAGATCCGATTATTACGACATCAAAGACTTTCGCCATTTGCGTGAGTCTAACTACCCCAATATTTTATGACAAGATTGGCCTCGTTCTCCAAGTAAGTCCTCGTAGCTCAGTGGATAGAGCAATCGCCTCCTAAGCGGTAGGTCGCCGGTCCGACTCCGGCCGAGGACACCGGTTTTAGTGTTTTAATGTAAAGCGCTGCATCGATTTCGGTGCCCACCAGTTGCGCTCACCAAATAATCGCATCAACGCTGGTACTAATAACGCCCGGACCAGTGTTGCATCAAGTAAAACCGCTAGTGCAACGCCAAAGCCCAACATTTTAATAGATGTGACACCGCTGGTCATAAACGTGGCAAAGACCCCAGCTAGAAGTAAAGCAGCCGCGGTAATAATTCGCGCCGAACGTTGTAGACCAACGGCTACGGATTCAATATTTGATTTGCCAGAAAGGTGCTCTTCGCGGATCCGAGAGAGTAAAAATAGTTCGTAGTCCATAGATAAACCAAAGACCACAACAGCTACTAAGATTACCGAGCCGGTATCAAGGGTGCCGGTGACAGTAAAATCGCCAACTAACCATTTCAAATGGCCATCGATAAAGATCCAGGTGATTGCACCCAGTGTGGCACTGAGTGAAAGTGCATTGAGAATAATCGCTTTAATCGGCAAAATAATTGAGCCAGTGAAGATAAAGATTAAAATTAAGACGGTCAATGCGATCCAACCAAGTGCAAATGGGAGCTTGCTTGCGATTCCATCCTGTGAATCTGTAAAGTCGGCGGCAGAGCCACCAATTAAGGTGCCCGCAGGTCTATCAAGGGCTCGGATCTCATGGATTACTCTCTCTGAAGCAACACTGCGTGATGCAATTGAGGAGATGACCTGCGCACGGATATCTTGACCATATATTTCAAGAGCTTCGATACGAACGATTCCATCAACACCCTTTACCTTGTTAAGAAATCTTGTGATCTCATCCTCTCGGCCCACTCCATTAGGCACTACAACTTCGATAGGACTACCGACTAAGCCATCGAAGCGGGTTTCAATTACCTGCGAGGAAAGAGCGGCGCGGTCTGATGCCGGCAGAACACGTGAATCAACTTGGGCAAAACTAATATTGAGAATCGGCGCTGCCATGATTGCTAAGACTGATACTGCCGCGATTACAACTGGAATCGGGCGGCGCATGACGGCGCGAGCGGTGTGGGCCCAACGGCCATCTTCCTTTGGAGTAATTGCATCGCGTCGCACGACTCCCTTGTCGACCTTATCGCCCAGGATTGCAAGCAGAGCTGGGAGTGCAATTACTGCGCCAACGACTGCCAATGAGATTACTGCGATGCCTGCATAACCAAATGATTTTAAAAAGTTAAGTGGAAAGAATAAGAGCGATGCCATGGTGACAAAGACAGTTAGACCAGAGTAAAAAACAGTCTTACCGGCCGTGGTGACCATTGTGACTACAGAATCTTCAACTGTTTTTCCATGGTGGAGCTCTTCGCGGAAGCGATTGACCATCAGCAACGCGTAATCAATACCTAAGCCAAGCCCTAAACCTGTGATGAGGTTGAGGGCAAAGACACTCACACTAGTGAAAAGTGATAAGAGAAAGATTAAAAAGAATGAGCCAAGAATGGCGGTAATGCCAACAAAGAGGGGCATCGCCGATGCGACCATTGCCCCGAAGACAAATATTAATAAGATAAATGTAAATGGAATTGCAATTGCTTCAGCCAGAAGCAGGTCTTTTTCAATCCGATGATTAATTGCCTGAGTAATTACTGCAGCCCCACCTGCATAAACGTCGAGGCCCTTGTACTTACCATCAAAGCGGCTCTGGATAGCGGCACCGATCGAACTAAATCCATCCCAGTCATCTGCCTTTAGATCTGCATAGACGAGAATAAAAGCGGCCTTGCCATCTTTTGATTTCATCGATGGTGCACCGCCAGTAGACCAGTATGAGTAAGTCTTGGTCACACCCTTGACGGTGGCGATCTCTTTTTCTAACGCCAATCCTTTGGCGCGAACTTGTGCCTCATCGACTCCAGTTGTGGAGTCCACTACCAAAGTAACGAGGGGCTCTTGAACCTTAAATTTCTTAATGATGTACTCGGCGGCAGCAGTTGATTCACTACCCGGATCGGAGTAGCCACCACTATCTAATCGCCCAAATGCTTGTGAGCCAATCGCACCGGCTGCGATAGTGACGAGCAGAAATAGGACGAGAACAGCCTTGCGACGCCTAACAATAAAATGACCTAGCTTCTCAAACACCCTCAACACCTGTTTCTACATCTAGACTAATAACTATGAGCGATCTCTTTCCTACGGTAACTTCAGATGAGATCGATCCTGAAGCCGCCGCTGAAGCGGCACAACGCGAAGCTGAAATTAAGTCAGATAAACCGCCGCACCACGAAGATTAATCTGCCTTCGGCGCCGGTGCGACCGGAGCTACAGGTGCAGCAGCTGTACTTTCGCTCACAGCTTTCTTTTTCACGGAGTCGGTTTTATAAAATCCTGAACCCTTAAAGACGACTCCGACGGCAGAGTAAATTTTGCGAATCTCGCCAGTGCATTCAGGGCATTTCGTCAGAGAGTTATCAGAAAAGGATTGAAGCGCCTCGAACTCATGAGAGCAGGCAGTACATGCATATTGATATGTAGGCATAGCCGCTCCAATCTCAGGCAAAACCCCCTCGATGGGGGTAGATGCCAAGTCTAAAGAAGTGGCACGATAGGGTCGAATCGAAAGCAGAGAATGAGGGAGTTGTGTTGAGAATCAAGGGTATCGCGGTCCTACTTATCACTCTTGCCTGCGTGGGAGTTAGTAGCGCCTCTGCGAACTCACTTATTACCACCTCACCCATCAGCGGATCGACACTTACCATCCCGCCAAGTTCAGTAACTCTCACAACTCAAGTTGACTTGATTGCAGATGCAAATGAGTTGATAGTCACCGATCCATCGGGAATACGTGTTGATGACGGAACAATTACCGTCGATGGTGTGGCTGCATCAATTGGTGTGAAGCCATTAGTTGAATCTGGAATCTATAAGGTCTCCTACGTTCTCTACTCTGAAGGTGAAGCCCCGTTGCAGGGCTCGTTTACTTTTAATTTTTCAGCACCAAGTGTTATTACACCAGGTGAACCAACACCAGCACCAACGCAATCCCAGGTTCCAGCCAGCAGTAGCTGGGGGACAAATGTTTTCATTATTGCACTCTTAGTAATTGCGTTTTTCATTTTAGTTGGACTCTCTCTTTATGCACGAAAGCTCTTTAGGGACCGATGATTGCTTTTGGCGTTATTGTTAAATATCTATCACTTGTTGGAAGTTTTGCAACTATCGGAACTCTTCTGGCAATGGCCTTTCTCCTACTAGATACCGAGGGCAGGCTTTCAACGCAGGCCGAGAAACTACGGCGCCTGTTGTGGGGCTCTGCATTGACGTGGGCAGTTGGAGCTTTTGCAACGATAGTTTTTACCCTCGCAACGATCTTAGATCAACCGATATCGGTAGCCCTAGACCCAACGGCGCTGAAATCTTTTATTACACAGGTAACTCTTGGCCAGTATTTACTCTTTGAAACTCTCATTGCTCTTCTCGTTGCAGCTTCAACTTTTCACGTAAAGAGGATTCTCTCTGCGGTATTGCTGCTTATTCTCGCACTAGCGGGATTAGTCGCACCAGTCTTTCAAAGCCACGCTGAATCAAGTGGTTCACATGGCCTAGCGATTGGCTCGTTAGTAATCCATGTTGTTGCACTCTCTATGTGGGTGGGTGGGGTTATTGCGATCGCATTATTAGATCCGGAGGATCGCCCGATCGCCCTACCACGCTTTAGCGAACTTGCTTTGTGGTCAGTTATCGCCGTTGTAGCAAGTGGCAGCGTTAACGCGTGGGCCCGCCTAGATTTTCAAGGTGCGTGGAACACCGCCTATGGATATGTGGTCATTGCAAAGATTGTAATGACGTTAATTCTTATTGCGATCGGTTATCTGTACCGTAGAAATTTAGCAAAACGCGATCGCATCGATTGGCCGGGATTTGGTCGTTTAATATTTGCCGAAGCGCTGATAATGTTTCTCACTGTTGCGATGGGCGCATGGCTCTCATCAAATCAAGCACCAGAGCGCCCTACTCGTCCAGAGCTTGATCCCGCTATCGCAATCTTAGGAATCTCAACACCACCGGCGCCAACATGGAGCCGCATTTTCTTTAGTTACGAGCCCGATGCCCTAGTGATTGGATTATTAATTACCGCAGTTGCCTTGTATGTAAAGGGGGTTGTGGTTTTAACTCGCCGTGGTGATAAGTGGCCAGTGGGACGCACGGTTTCCTTTGCACTTGGAGTATCGGCGATTGATTTTGCAACAAGTGGCGGTCTTGGCCTATATGCCCATTTCTCTTTTTCATATCACATGATTGCGCACATGATTTTAGGAATGATCGCACCGATTGGAATTGTGCTCGGCGCACCCATTACCCTTGCTCTACGCACATTGCCGCAAGGGCGTAATAAAGACGAGCGGGGTGTGCGTGGAACACTTTTAGCAGCACTGCACTCTAAGTTAGCAATTTTTTACACAAATCCAATCGTTGCACTCGCTTTCTTTGATGGATCTTTATTCGCTCTCTACTTCACAGGTCTCTTCGGGTCGATGATGCAGAGCTATGCTGGCCACCTCTTTATGAATATCCATTTCATTCTCACTGGACTCCTCTTTTTTCATGTCATTATTGGTATTGATCCAAATCCGCGGAGGATTCCACACTTGGTTCGCATCGTTATTGTATTTGCAGCCATGAGTATTCATGCATTCTTTTCGGTCGCGTTGATGTCATCAACGACCCTGATTGACCAGGGTTATTTCGCATCACTAAAGACGCCATGGCTCACTGATTTATTGGCAGATCAACAGCTGGGTGGATCAATCGGCTGGGCTATGGGGGAAGTTCCAATCCTGTTGGCCCTGGTTGCAACCTTCATTAGTTGGGTAAAAGATGATTCCCGCGAAGTAAAGCGCATAGATCGTAATGTCGCTCGGGCCGCTGCTATGGGGCAGCCCGATGATTTAGCCGAATACAATCAATACCTGCAAGAGCTAGCCAAACGCGATAGGAAAGAACCCTAATGGATAATCTATTTGACTTACCGAGTGAATATAAAGAGTTACGCACTAGCGTGCGGGCACTATCAGAGAAAGAGATTGCCCCTTTCGCGCAATCTGTCGATGAAGATCACCGCTTTCCACAAGAGGCCGCTAACGCATTACAAAAGGCTGGATTAAGCGCTGCGCATGTTCCAACACAGTACGGTGGAGATGGCGCAGATGCCCTAGCAACAGTAATTATTATTGAAGAGGTCGCCCGTGTCTGCGGTGCATCATCACTTATTCCTGCAGTAAATAAACTCGGTTCACTGCCCTTAATCATGGGCGGCAACGAAGAGCAGAAACAACGCTGGCTACCGCAATTAGTCTCAGGAAAAGGCTTCTCTTACTGTCTCTCTGAATCTGAGGCTGGCTCAGATGCATCAGCACTGCGTACAAAGGTCGAACGTGATGGTGATGGTTGGGTTCTTAACGGCAGTAAAAAGTGGATCTCCAACGCTGGTGTCTCTGAGTTTTATACCGTTGTTGCACAAGGAGAGCCAATGCTTAAATCAAAGGGAATCACCGCCTTTATTGTTGAAAAATCCGATCCCGGGATATCTTTTGGCGCACCTGAAAAGAAGATGGGCTTTAGAGGTTCACCAACACGTGAGGTCTATTTTGATAATGTAAAACTCGGCGATGATCGCAGAATTAGTGAGGTTGGTGCAGGTTTTGCGCTAGCCATGAATACTTTAGATCACACACGAATAACTATTGCAGCACAGGCATTGGGCTTGGCCCAAGGAGCACTCGATGTAGCGACAAAATATTCGCATGAGCGTAAACAGTTTGGCAAAGAGATCTTTGATTTTCAAGGTGTGCAGTTTATGTTGGCCGATATGGCGATGAATATAGAGGCAGCACGCCAATTAACATATGCAGCAGCCGTTAAGAGTGAAAATAACGAGAGGGATCTGCGCTTCTTTTCCGCTGCCAGTAAGTGCTTCACCAGCGATATGGCTATGCGAATCACGCAAGATGCGATTCAAATTCTAGGCGGTTATGGATATGTAACCGATTATCCCGTCGAGCGAATGATGAGGGATGCGAAGTTAACCCAGATTTATGAGGGAACGAACCAGATTCAGCGCATTGTTATGGCGCGAAATCTCCCAGGTTCCTAAGATTTAAAGCGCACAATAATCGAGGGTGTAGCTGCGGCATCTAAAGAGATGTCATGTGCCTCTCGAGGTAAATCTTGGCTTGCTAGTTCACCTGTATGTACTAAACCGATTTTCCACCCAGGAAGATTTGCAAGAGCGCGATCGTAATAACCACCACCTTGTCCAAGGCGGTAGCCATTTTGATCGATATGTAGTGCAGGTACAACTATCACATCAATAGAATCTAGATCAGTGACAGGCATACCAATCGGCTCAGAGAGTTTTTTTGTAACTTTCAACAGGCTTTCATCACCGTGCCACTCGATCCATTCGAGAACTTCGCCATTTACCCGTGGCAATAACAAGCGCTTACCGGCTTTGAGTAATGCCTGATTAATCTCGGTGGTGCTTGGTTCTACACCATATGAAAAATATGAAGCAATGGTCGATGCGGCAATTATTTCTGGTGACTTCAAAATAATATTGAAATTCGAAGGGATGAATTTCTGGCTCCGCTCGCGGCGCAAGCGCTCACGAAGCTCTTTCTTAACTGTGCTCTGATTCATCTCTTATCTCCCAGTAATTCGCAGGGCTAAATCCCAAAGAAAGCGCGGCCCAACAAGTATGGTGTGATTATGGCAGAGCACACGCGAGTAGATGGTTTTCTTACCTCCCTTCTTGCGATCTGTAAGCCGCTCGAATCTTTTGAAATGCCACTTCTAGATGCACATGGGGCAACGCTCTCAGAGGATATCTACGCTGGTGAGCGCCTTGTTATGCGCGCAGGCAGTCGAATCCGCTCGACACAGATTGGACTTGCAGCATCTATTGGTCGAGATCATCTACCTACCCGCCCACATCCGCGCGTTGTAGTCCTCTCAGCTGGTCCAGATCTTGTCGAGCCTGGCACTGCGCTGAGTGGCGATGAAGAGTATGAAACGAATTCATGGCTGCTTACAACTGCGGTGCGCGAAGTCGGAGCAGTTGCATATCGAGTTCATTCGATTCCGAATGATGAAGATGAGCTTCAAAGCGTCATTGAAGATCAACTGGTGAGAGCAGATTTAATTATCATTAGTGGCGAGCGACATGATGATTCATTTGATCTCATTACCCGCACACTTTTGCGCCTTGGCAAAATAACTACCGTGGACTTGGCCATTGAAATGAGTGGGCGACATAACTATGGTCAAATCGGCCCAGATAAGACGCCGGTAGTAACGCTCCCAGGAGATCCCATAGCGGCCTACATCTCATTCGAACTCTTCGTGCGCCCAATGATTCGAACAATGCTTGGTGCTGCAAATATTCACCGCCCATCAGTGAAAGCACAGTTAGAGAAGGCCATTGAATCAGCCCCTGGAATGCGCTCGTATATCCGAGCGACGCTAGCAGAGGATGCAAAATCGGTAATGCCGCTCAGTGAGCAAGAGGAGTTTTCAACGCTCTCTGATGCGACGGCTTTTATCGCAGTTGGCGAAAATGAAACACATTTATCGGCCGGAGATCAAGTCACGGTTGTCATTCTTGAACGTAGATACATTTAAACAAGCCATGAGCGAGCGCTGGCCCATAGTAATTTCGGGAGATTCAATATTTCTGCGGCCACTTAGATTTCGCGATCGCAGTCAATGGAACGCACTCCGTGCCGAAAATCGCGAATGGCTGGCACCATGGGAGGCGACGATTCCGATGCTGAACTCAGATGGAGAGCATCAACAGTTGCCCTCCTATTTCGCCATGGTCCGAACCCTGAATCGAGAGGCTCGCCATGGTCGCTCATTCTCATTTGCGGTCTGGCACAATCACAATCTGATCGGGCAAATCTCCCTCGGAGGAGTTATTTATGGGGCACTACGGGGCGGGCATATCGGTTATTGGATAGACCGTAACTATGCAAATAAAGGCTTTACGACAATGGCTGTGGAGCTTTTAACGCAGTACGCATTTACATCGCTATCACTTCATCGCCTTGAGATAAATCTGCGCCCAGAAAACGAAGCCTCTCGAAAAGTTGCACAGAAAGCTGGCTATGTTTTCGAAGGAGAGCGGGCAAAATACCTGCATATTGATGGAGACTGGCGTGACCACATCTGCTTCGTGAAGGAAAATCCTTCGATTAAGTAGCGCCTAAATCCCCGAAAAGTAATCCCTCCTCCTTTATCTTTGTACATCATGGCTTCTGGACTTATATAC
Organism: Candidatus Planktophila sp.; assembly: GCA_964201135.1. Classification (GTDB taxonomy): domain Bacteria; phylum Actinomycetota; class Actinomycetes; order Nanopelagicales; family Nanopelagicaceae; genus Planktophila. The sequence continues at coordinate 5,164 of CAXNDE010000014.1, read as the reverse complement.
ATTGCAATCATCGGCATGTGGGTCGCATATTTTGCACCCCGCTGGATCCATGACCGTAACGAGTTTTCTGGAAAATCAGTTGAGCGTTTCAAAGTTGCGCTTAGCGTGGTTGCTAACTCTTCACCGCAATCTATTCACAATGGCGGAATTCATCATATTGATTTAGATCGCGAAGCAAAAATTGCACAGCTATTAATGCGCAGACGAATTATTTTTGTAGTAATAACTTTTTCTCTAACGACAACACTTATAGGTGGGTTTATGAATACAATGCCATTCTTATACGCATTAGTTCCTGCAACTGGAATCTTGATCTATATTGCACATGTGCGACGTCAAACTATCGCTGAGCGCATTCAACACCGCCGTATTCAACAGTTGAACCGTCGCACCGCGGGAGTATCTGCAACTAATCTTGTCGAAGTTGTCACGCCTAAGTCCTCACAAGAGCACTGGATTCCATTATCTGAACGTGAACTTAAAGGTGTAGTCCTCTTGCCTCAAGGCACAGCAACTGTTCGTAACGCCTGGCAGCCAGCTGATGTTCCTGTTCCAACATATGTCAGCGCACCGAAGGCTATTGTTCCAAAACGAGTTATTGATTTAACAACACCAGGCGCATGGAGTGATGACCAAGAGCGCCTCGAGCGTGAAGCACTCGCTGCGGCTTCACCGTCGCGTGATCAAATCTTTGATCAACAACTTGCAGATGAGGCAGTTGAACGTCTGAACCAATCTCGAGCCGCTAACGAATAGTTAGATCCACGAACTCATCCACATTCGCTTCAACCAATCGGAGTAATTAATAACTTCGCCGGTGAAGAGTGGCAGAAAGTAGATAAAGTTAAGAAAAATGAGCACGATTAGCCCTGCAACGATAGGTACAGAAACCCCAGGGTTTATTGAGCTATCCAGCAGTATTTTTGCGCAATAAATAATCGCAAGTAACACAAATGGCTCAAAAATCACTGCGTAAAAAGTAAAGACTGTGCGTTCTTGAAAGAAGAACCACGGTAAATAGCCAGCGCTAATGCCCAGAACGATAATAGTGAGAGAGCTATCAAATCTCTTTGTAGCTAGTGCGCGAAAGAAAAAACCAAAGGCAATGGCGATTGCAAGGGTTCCAATCCACCAGAGAATCGGTGTTCCGATGGCTAAAACCTCTTGGGCGCAGTTTTTTGAGCTACACCCCTTGGGTGATTCGTAGAAAAACGATGTTGGACGAGCCATTATCAACCAGCTCCAAGGATTTGCCTGGTAGGAGTGTTGCTCGGTTAGGCCCATATGGAAACCCAACATCTCTGAGTGATAGTGCCACCATGATGCAAAAATATTTGATGACCATTGGCGATCCCATCCACGCTTACTTAAAAACCAACCCGTCCATGTACCGATGTAAACCACTAGTGGTAAGAATCCATATTGTAGAGATTTTATAAACGTTGGTTTAATAAGATCGCGCCCAGAGTAGGAGGTAAAAACTCTGTAGATAGAAACAAAGGCGATAGCAACTAAGAAATATAATGCACTCCATTTTGTACCCATCGCTAATCCAATAGCAACGGCTGCATACCAATGTCGTTGACGGTGCCACAAGTAGACAGCTAATAGGAGAAAGAAAGTTAAGAATAAATCTAAGAGCGCAGTCCGTGAATGGACGAGCATCATTCCATCCATTGCCATAAGAGCTGCCGCCATCGCAGTCAGTATGGGCGAGAAAAAGAGAACGTGGACTAAGCGGGCAAAGAGCAGAATGAGTACTACACCAATAACTGCAGTTGCAAATCTCCATCCAAACTCGTTATCTCCAAATATCTTTATTCCACCTGCTATGAGCCATTTGCCGACAGGGGGATGGACTATGAACTCAGGTTTGCTTGCCGTTACCTCAACGCCGTACTTTAAAAAATCTCGAGCTCCATCGACGTAATACACCTCATCAAAGACATAACCCTTAGGCGTAGATAGATTAATTAATCGAAGCGCCAAAGAGATGATCGCAATAATCATGGGAGAGAGCGCGGCGAGCATGTGTGTAATCGTATGCGCTTATATGAGTGAAATTACTGAGATGATGGACCTATGGCTCTCATATTGGCAGCGACCCCGCTCGGAAACCCTGGGGACGCAAGTGCACGCCTTAAAGCTGCGATTGAGAGTGCATCCATTATCGCCGCCGAAGACTCACGCAGATTTCATCGCTTGTGTTCAGATATCGAGGTTACGTTCAGCGCCCGAGTACTTTCATTCTTTGAGGGCAATGAAGAGGATCGCACCCGCGAACTATTGGGCGAACTTCAAAGTGGTGCGGTAGTCCTTGTTGTATCAGATGCAGGAATGCCAACTATTAGTGATCCAGGTTTTCGATTAATGCGAGATGCAATTGACTGTGGAATCGAAGTTAACGTTATTCCGGGACCAAGTGCGGTAACAATGGCAGTTGCATTATCTGGTCTTCCAACGGATCGTTTTACCTTTGAGGGCTTTCCTCCCCGTGCATCGGGTGCGCGCATGGCAAGCTTCGAAAAACTTCGACACGAAGAGCGCACCATGGTCTTCTTTGAGGCACCACATCGCATAGGTGATTCTTTAGGCGATGCCGTTGCTGTTTTTGGTGCACGACGCAGAGCAGCGATCTGTCGAGAAATGACCAAGCGCTATGAACAAACTATCCGAGGTACATTGGCCGAACTTTCATCATGGGCAGATTCCAATGAAGTCCTCGGTGAAATCACTCTGGTTGTCGAGGGTGCATCCACGAACTCAGCGGCAATGACGGCCGATGAAATGGTTACACGAGTGCGTGAGTTTGAAGGTGCTGGAATGGATCGAAAGGCTGCGATTGCATCTGTAGCGCAAGAGTTCGGTATTGCAAAGCGCCTTGTTTATGCCGCGGTAGTCGATGCGAATAAGATGAGCACGTGAGCAAATCCTTTTACCTAACGACGCCGATTTATTACGTCAACGATGCACCCCATATTGGGCATGCATACACAACTGTTGCCGGTGATGTACTCACTCGTTGGCACCGTCAAAGAGGTGAATCCGTTTGGTTTCTTACTGGAACCGATGAGCACGGACAAAAAGTAATGCGTACCGCCCAAGAATATAAAACCGCTCCGCAGGACTGGGTAGATCGTCTGGTGCAGTATGCCTGGAAGCCCAACTGGGAGGCTTTAAATATCGCTAACGATGATTTCATCCGTACAACTGAAGAGCGCCACACAGTGCGCGTGCAAAGATTCTTGCAATCCCTGAAAGACTCAGGACATATCTATGCCGGCAAGTACGAAGGTCCGTACTGCGTTGGCTGTGAAGAGTTTAAACTACCTGGCGATCTCATTGATATCGATGGCCAAAAATGCTGCCCTATTCATAGCAAGCCAATCGAGTTGGTAAATGAGAATAACTGGTTCTTTAAACTCTCTGCCTTTACCGATCAACTACTCGAGCACTATCGCAAGAACCCCGATGCATGTGCGCCAGAGAGTGCGCGTAACGAGGTCGTTTCATTCTTAGAGAGTGGAGTCTCAGATTTATCGATTTCACGCTCAACCTTTGATTGGGGTATCCCAGTTCCGTGGGATACCGATCAAGTTGTTTATGTGTGGTTCGATGCGCTCCTAAATTATGCAACTGCCGTTGGCCTAACCGATGCTCCAGATAGTGAGGGTGGCAAAAAATTTGCAAGCACGTGGCCTGCCGATGTTCACTTGGTAGGTAAGGATATTTTGCGCTTCCACGCAGTCATCTGGCCAGCGATGTTAATGGCGGCGGGTCTAGATGTGCCTAAGAAAGTATTTGCACATGGTTGGCTACTAGTTGGTGGCGAAAAGATGAGTAAGAGCAAGTTAACTGGAATCGCACCTAAGGACATCACCGATCACTTTGGCGTCGATGCATTTCGTTACTACTTCTTGCGTGCAATTCCATTTGGTAGTGATGGCTCATTCTCATGGGAGGATATGTCGGCTCGTTACACATCAGAACTTGCCAATGACTTTGGCAATCTAGCATCGCGCTCTGCGGCAATGATTGAAAAATACTGCGGTGGAGTTCTACCTGCATTGAGCCATGATGCCGATTTAGAAGCGGCGTTGGGCAGCGCGGTCACAAAGGCCGATTCTGCAATGTGCGAACTGGATTTCCAGGGTGGAATCCTTGCGATTATGGAGTTCTGTAAGAAAGTCAATGGTTATGTCACCGAGAAAGAGCCGTGGATTCTAGCTAAAGATCCTGCAAATCAGCTTCAACTTGAGGGCATTTTGTACAATACCGCCGAATCACTACGCGCTCTTGCCGTTTTATTACATCCAGTGATGCCTACTACCTGTGAAATCTTGTGGCAGAGCTTGGGTGCGCAGGAAAAGCTAGGGGATTTATCTGCACAGAAAATTAGCGATGTTGCAACATGGGGTCAATTACCTCAAGGCGCGAGAGTGACCAAGACTCCGGTTTTATTTCCACGCTTAGAAACGAGCGCATAAGAGATATGGCCGATCGTCACAACCGCGATATTGATCGCCCACGTGCGCCGTTACCAGAGCCTCTACCCGTTGCAACAGTTGATTCGCATGCGCACATGGAGATCATCACCGACACCGCACCTGATTCACAAGAGGTTGCAGATATAATTAACGAAGCAAAGTCAGTAAACGTCGATCGCATTGTCCAAGTTGGATACTCTGCTGAACAATCCAGATGGTGCGTCGCGGCAGCAGAAAAATGGAACACATCAGTTTTAGCTACAGTTGCTTTGCATCCAAATGAGGCACCAGTTGTCGCTGATATCGAGGCGGACTGGGCAGTGATTGCCAAATTAGCCGAACACCCACGTGTGCGTGCGATTGGAGAGACAGGTCTAGATTATTTTCGAACTCCGCCAGAGCTACGCGGGCGTCAGCAGGAGTCTTTCAAATGGCATATTGAGTTAGCTAAGAAAACAAAAAAAGCTTTAGTGATTCACGATCGTGATTCTCATGATGATGTCTTATCGGTGCTGCTTGAGGTTGGTGCTCCAGAAAAGACTATCTTTCACTGTTTTTCTGGCGATGTCGCAATGGCTAAGACCTGTATCGAGCGCGGTTACACACTCTCATTTGCCGGCACTTTAACCTTTAAGAACGCACCCGCACTACGCGAAGCACTCACACTTGTCCCCATC